>JANQHL010000193.1 GCA_028277085.1 Flavobacteriaceae bacterium | reverse complement strand
GCGCTGGGCAATATTACCTCCCAAGGTGGATACATTGCGAAGTTGAGGAGTAGCAGCATGGTTTACCGCTTGATGGAGCGCCAAATATTGATTCTTGATCTCCGGATCTGACGCAATCTCCGCTAAAGTAACATTGCTCCCAATGCGTAACCCTTTCTTAGGATCATAACTGATCTCGTCAAGGCCTGGGATGTTCCGGATATTGATAATCATTTGTGGCTTAAGCAAGCCTTCTTTTACCCAGTCAAATACATCTATCCCGCCGGATTTAAAGATCGTGGCTTCTTCGGTAGACTGATATAGTTCATCGGATACGGTAGAATTGACTTGCTCAAGAGCATCCTCAACGGATTTTGCTTCGTACCAACTAAATTTATTCATTGTTTCGTTTTTAAGAGACTTTACCTAATGCTTTAAGAATGCTGGACGGCGTGATGGGTATTTCATAAAGCCGTACCCCAATGGCATTGTATACGGCGTTAGCAATCGCAGCAGCCGTGGCAATATTTGCAGGTTCTCCTATACCGTAAGCATCCGTAGAGGAGCGCCCGGAATATTCTTCTACAATAATAGTTTCAATCTCGGGGATCTCCATTGACAAAGGCACCTTGTACTGATGTACATTGGCATTCATCATGTGGCCGGTGCCATTGTCCATCACCCTGTTTTCATACAGTGCGTAGGATACCCCCTGGATGACCCCTCCATTGATCTGGCTTTCCAATTGCCCGATATTAAGTGGTCTACCACAACTATGCGCTGCTACTATGCGATCTACCTTTACAAATCCCGTATCAGTATTGACACTGACCTCCGCAAATTGCACCGATCCCAAATCCCCATAGGCCAGACCCCAGGGTTGTTGAAAGCCGCCATAATCATCCGATCGACTGGCTATTTTACTGATTTGGCTGGTTCGCATTAATTGGGTCGCCTCCTTGAACGACATTTTAAGACTGGCATTCGTTTTATGGCTCACCTGACCATCGGCCATTAACAACTCTGAGGAATCTGTTTCCCATTTTTTGGCAACAAGCTTCAACAAAACTGTTTTTGCTTCAAAGGCAGCATTACGTGTGGGTGGGGTAATGGAACCCGTGACCACACTCCCACCTGAACCTGGTCCAACAGGGAAAAACGTGTCCCCAATGTTAACTTTGATATCTTTAACCTGTAAGCCCAATTCCTCAGCAACTACCTGGGCAAGAATGGTCTTTGTTCCCGTTCCTATATCCTGAACACTTGACCGTATCTCTACTCCCCCGCCTTTATGGATTTTAACTTCCACGGAAGAATCCAGGGTTACAAATCTAGGCCATGTAGATTGGCCTACTCCAAGTCCTTTCTTAACCACACCATTACTGCTTCCCGGAGGTTGACGACGAGACCATCCAAAAAGTTCCGCCCCTCTTTGGCGTTCTACTTTTCTTACCTCACTTGGATCAATCCGATCTCTATAGCTTAAGGGGTCTACATTTAGTTTTTCCGCCATTTCATCAATGGCCTGTTCCAGCCCAAAAGCACCTTGCACATTACCGGGTGCGCGCCATGCGGCTCCTGGTCCGGCATTGGTCAACACATCGTATTGTTCCGTGGCAAAGTTGGGGCATGGGTAAAGGATTTGGGCAATACGCCCTACACCGGCACCAAGCCCTACCCCTGCCGTTCCATGAGAACGCTGTTGTATACCGGTTAAGGTACCATCGTTCTTGGCCCCAATCTTTAGGTATTGAACTGAGTTGGGGCGATTTCCTTCTGCCAAATGCTCTTCCTGTCTATCCAACATCAGCCAAACGGGCCTCCCTGTTTTCTTAGCCAAATTTGCCGCCATAGGTCCAAAACTTCCGGCACTGTGTTTGGCACCAAATCCGCCGCCCATGAATTCGCAGATGACCCGTACCTTGCTTTTTGGTAAATTGAATACACTGGCCATTTCATTCCGGACTGAAGCTGTATTTTGTGTGGAGGCATAGACCGTCATACCATCGGCATTCCAATTGACCACTACCCCATGAGTTTCCAAAGGCATATGTGTATGCACCTGTGTGCGATACGTTCTTTCCACGATAACATCCGCTTCGTTGAAACCTTCTTCCAGATTGCCTCTCGGTCCACCAAAAAAACTACTGGTAGAGGGACCTCTTACGTTACCTTCTCCCTTGCTGCCATCATGCGTCTCACCAACGTCTCCCCCATCTTGTTGTTGCGTAATCGGGGCATCAAATACAATAGGTGCATTAATTTCCATAGCCGTTTCCATGTCTATGACAAAAGGTTTTTCCTCGTAATTCACGGTAATCAAGGAGATGGCATCTTTAGCAATTTCCAGGCTTTCAGCTGCGACACCTCCCAACGGTTGGCCCACATATTTCACCATAGGGTATTTATCGGAGCTGTTTTCTTCTCCCTCTTTTGGGGTATTCTCTATAAGGTGGATAGCGTGTACGCCAGGCAGGCTTTTTGCTTTGGATATATCTATCGATGAAATGGTGGCATGCGGCACATTGGAACGCAACATCTTCGCGTAGAGCATACCCGGCAATTTAATATCCGAAGTGTAAATTGCCTTGCCGGTCACTTTTTCGAGGGCATCAATTCTTGCCACCCGCTTTCCAATTACATTTAGCTTATCGTTGATGGGCCATACCGGCGGCTCTTCAACAGGGATGTCCCGTTCTATTTCGCCTAAATTATGCCCGGGAATACCGTATGGGAATTTTTCTTTTCTAGTATCCATCTTAAATTGTTTTTTTGGCTGCTGCCAAAGTGGCCTTAAATACATGAGGATAGGTGCCACAGCGGCAAAGATTTCCACGAGTAGCGTCTTTCACATCTTCCAAACTGGGGTTAGGGTTATTATCCACAAGGTGTACACAGGACATGACCATTCCCGGGGTACAATATCCACATTGGGAAGCATCATGCTCGATGAAAGCTTCTTGTACAGGATGTAGTTCACCATTTTTGGCAATACCTTCTATTGTGGTAACTTCTTTGTCGCCAACATCAAGGGCCGACATCATACAGGCGTTCACGGGCTTACCGTCCAGGTAGACCGTACACGCTGAGCAAGCGCCCCTATCACAAACGACTTTGGTTCCCGTAAGCTCCAAATGGTCCCGCAAGGCCGAAGCCAATGTTGTTCTGGGTTCCACACTGAGTGATTTTGTTGTACCGTTGACCTTCATTTTTATGGTCATGGCTCCCGGGCCAAATGCTTTCCCTACTACAGGTTGTTCCTTGTAATCCAAGGCAAGCACATTTGAAGTAAGCAAGACACTGCCAGCAGTGGATAATCCCGCACCTCGGATAAAACCCCGTCTACTTATCGTTTTTGCCGATTTGGATTTCGGGTCCTGGTCTTTTTTTTCCATACGACTACAGTTCAATTTATTAGCTATTCTCTGAAATTACGATAATATCCATAAAAAGTTATGGCTCTATTTGAAATTTAACGTAAATACAAGTAATAGGTAAAACAACCCTCTAAGCCCATCAGTTATAGCTATCCAATGGCTTATGATGCACAAGGTGTGCAGGGCTAGTAAACCATTGGATATTTTCTATTCTTAAAATAGGCCAGGCTACTCAGGGTAACAATGGAAATGACAACAATGTAGACCCAATTGGGGACAGGGACCGGGTCTCCGGAGGCATACGAGTGCAGTCCGGATAAGTAGTAGTTTACCCCATAATAGGTCATAATAACGGAGGCCAGGCCAAAAAGACTGGCCAGATTATAAGCAAAGAGTCCCCTGAATTTGGGAATCAACCGCATATGCAAGATAAAGGCATAAATCAGGATCGTCACCAGCGCCCAGGTTTCCTTGGCATCCCAACCCCAATACCTTCCCCAGGATTCATTGGCCCAGACACCTCCAAGATACGTGCCCACGCTTAGCATGAACAAGCCTCCAACCAGGGTGAGCTCACTGATATAGGACATTTCTTTGACGATTCTTTTCACCCTGTCCCTGTTGGACTCCCGTATAAAGATCATTAGGGTTAAGTTGATCAACCCAATGATGGCGCCAAGCATC
>JANQHL010000059.1 GCA_028277085.1 Flavobacteriaceae bacterium | reverse complement strand
AGACTCGCCGCTTTTTACCGTGTGCCTGTGATATACGGAATCATCGGATACGGTAATATTAGCCTTGATATCGGAAGGGCTTTCACCGCCAATAGCTTTAATTTTATCCCATAGTACGTTTTTTTCATAGGGGGTGGAAGCTTCTCCTTTGATTTTAAGTACGCCTCCTTCTTCGGAAACATCTCCGCCTTGTATCCCTAGCTCCTGGCCCAGATCCAGCACGGCTTGATATTTTGCTTTTACGCTCATGTTCTCTTGTTTTTAATGGTTAATAATTAAGAAACAAGATAACTATAAAAGTCACATTGTAGCTTAAATTATCATTAACAGAGGAAAGAAAATAAGAGAATGCCTCTAAAGGTTTGTTTAACATTGAATTAATCGTATTTTTGCACTCCTTTTTTGGCGCACGCAAGATAAAAATAGGATAGATAAAAACGTAAAATCACTTCTACACCAGCGCTTCATTCTTGTAAGAGTGTAGAATACAAATCTAAATCAGCAGATGGCTGAAGAAAAAAAAGCTGCTAAAGTAGTTGAGGAAACTGCAGAGGCAACCCAGGAAGCTAACACAACAACCCAGGAAGTTAGCGAAAACACCGAAACCGTTCAGGAAGAAACCCCAAAACAAGATCCCCAGGAATTCTTGGAAAATTTCGATTGGGACAAATACGAGGAAGGTATTGAAAAGGTAGAGGATAGCAAGCTAACTGAATTTGAGCAGTTAGTAGCTGAAAATTTTGTAGATACTGCCGACGAAGAAGTTGTTGATGGTACGGTGGTACATATGACCGACCGTGAGGCGATAATTGATATCAATGCGAAATCTGAAGGAGTTATTTCGCTGAACGAATTCCGGTATAACCCTGATTTGAAAGTAGGGGATAAAGTGGAAGTATTGATAGACATTCGCGAGGATAAAACAGGTCAATTGGTCTTGTCGCATAGAAAAGCCAGAACCATCAAAGCATGGGATAGAGTGAATGATGCGCACGACAAGGAAGAAGTTGTACAAGGCTTTGTAAAATGTAGAACCAAAGGAGGTATGATCGTGGATGTCTTCGGTATTGAAGCGTTTTTGCCTGGATCTCAAATAGATGTAAAACCTATTCGGGATTACGATCAATATGTTGGCAAAACCATGGAATTCAAGGTGGTTAAGATTAACCATGAGTTCAAGAATGTTGTGGTATCGCATAAAGCGCTGATAGAAGCTGATATTGAAGAACAGAAAAAGGAGATCATTGGACAGCTGGAAAAAGGACAAGTATTAGAAGGGGTGGTGAAAAATATCACTTCTTATGGAGTCTTTATCGATCTTGGTGGGGTAGATGGTTTGATCCACATCACCGATCTTTCCTGGAGCCGTATCAACCATCCAAATGAGGTAGTGGAATTGGATCAGAAACTTAATGTGGTGATCCTTGATTTTGATGACAATAAGTCCAGAATTCAACTTGGGCTTAAACAATTAGAAAAACATCCTTGGGATGCCCTTGGAGATAATATCCAGGTAGGTGACAAGGTAAAAGGAAAAGTGGTTGTTATTGCAGACTACGGCGCCTTCATCGAAGTTGCTGAAGGCGTTGAAGGATTGATTCACGTTTCAGAAATGTCCTGGTCCACTCACCTTAGGTCTGCACAAGATTTTGTTAGCGTTGGAGATGAAATTGAAGCTGTTGTACTTACTTTGGATCGAGAGGAACGTAAAATGTCTTTAGGCATTAAGCAGTTGAGCCCAGATCCATGGACCGATATTACCTCCAAGTATCCAGTGGGCTCGCGCCACAAAGGAATTGTACGGAACTTCACTAATTTCGGGGTTTTTGTAGAAATGGAAGAAGGTATAGACGGACTTATCTACATCTCGGATCTTTCCTGGACAAAGAAGATCAAGCACCCTTCAGAGTTTGTAAACGTTGGAGATACGCTTGAAGTTGAAGTGTTGGAGTTGGATGTGGAAGGTAGAAAATTGAGCCTTGGACATAAACAAACTACCGAGAATCCTTGGGATAAATACGCTACAGAGTTTGCTGAAGGAACAGTGCATAAAGCAAGTGTTAGTGACATTGTCGACAAAGGAGCTACAGTGGTATTGAATGAGGATATCACCGCTTTTGTTCCTTCCCGACACATGGAAAAGGAAGATGGCAATAAGCTGAGAAAAGGCGAAGAGGTAGAATTTAAGATCATTGAATTCAATAAAGACTTCAAGCGTGTTGTAGCCAGCCATACCGCTATTTTTAGGGAACAGGAAGAGCGTAACGTCCGTGCTGCCAAGAAAAAAGCGGCAGCAGCGGCCGAGGAAGCCGCCCCAACCTTAGGTGATGCTAACGCACAATTACAAGCGTTGAAAGATAAAATGGAGGCTGATTCCAAAAAGAAATAGAAGGTTAACTTCGTATTCTAAAAACCCCGGGGCATGCTCCGGGGATTTTTTATTAAAAAAAGGTACGTTGGAAATGCTTACTTTTGTATTTCCAGTAAGATGGAAGTGTGTACATGAGTCAGAAAATCCTACTTTCGGCCAAAGAGATCAACATCATCCTTCATCGTCTTGCCTGTCAACTACTGGAAAACCATCTGGATTTTAAGAATACTGTTCTCATCGGGATGCAACCAAGGGGAATTTTTCTTGCAGAACGGCTTGCTAAAATTTTGCGGGAAGAATATCGGGTAAAAGAGATCAAACTAGGTTTTCTGGATATAACCTTTTATCGTGATGATTTCAGGAGGGGTGAGAAAACCTTGCAGGCTAACACTACTAAAATCGATTTTTTAGTAGAGGATAAAAAGGTAGTCTTTATTGACGATGTACTCTACACGGGACGCAGTATACGTGCCGCGCTCACTGCAATACAGTCGTTTGGAAGGCCTTCAACAATAGAATTACTAACGCTTATTGATCGACGCTTTAGCAGGCATCTTCCCATACAACCCAACTATAGGGGAAGGCAAGTGGATGCTATCAATAATGAACGGGTTACGGTAATGTGGGAGGAAAACGACGGCAAGGATGCGGTTTATTTAGTGTATAAAGTATGAGTGAATTAAGTGTAAACCACTTGTTGGGAATCAAATACCTTACAAAAAAGGATATCCAACTCATTTTTGAAACAGCGGATCACTTTAAAGAGGTAATCAACAGGTCAATTAAAAAAGTACCTACGCTTCGCGATATTACCATTGCCAATATCTTTTTTGAAAATAGTACGCGAACAAAATTATCCTTTGAGTTAGCTGAAAAAAGACTCTCGGCAGACATCATCAACTTCTCGGCCTCACAGTCTTCTGTGAAAAAAGGGGAAACGCTCATCGATACTGTCAACAATATCCTCTCCATGAAAGTGGATATGGTGGTATTACGGCACCCAAATCCGGGAGCTGGTATTTTTTTGGCCAAACATGTAAAAGCCGCTATTGTAAATGCTGGGGATGGTGCCCATGAACACCCAACACAGGCACTGTTGGATTCTTATTCCATACGCGAAAAACTCGGCACGGTGGCAGGGAAAAATGTATTGATTGTTGGAGACATTCTTCATTCCCGGGTAGCGTTATCCAACATTTTTGCCCTAAAGTTACAAGGAGCGAACATCAAGGTCTGTGGCCCCAGAACTTTACTTCCCAAGTATATTGAATCCCTTGGCGTTTCTGTAGAAACTGATCTTCGAAAAGCACTGGAATGGTGCGATGTAGCCAATATGCTTCGTGTCCAGAGCGAAAGAATGGACATTAGTTATTTCCCAACCACGCGCGAATACACGCAACAGTTTGGATTAAATAAAGCCTTGTTACAAGAGTTGGATAAGGAAATAGTGGTTATGCATCCCGGACCTATTAACCGTGGAGTAGAAATTACAAGTGATGTGGCAGATTCAGGACAATCCATTATCTTAGGACAAGTAGAAAATGGGGTAGCCATAAGAATGGCGGTCATTTATCTTTTGGCATCCAAAATTAAATAGCAATGATTTTCGATAAAGAAGGTACAACTACAATAGTATTTCAAGAGCATACGGCTTTAGAGACCTTCATCGCAAATCTGAATGCAGCCTATCCAAAAATAAAACACGATAACATTATTGTTAATCTTTTTTCTTTCAATAAGCTGTCTGCCAATGATGTCTTGGAATTCTTAAAGCTTTCCAATGTACATCGGAACAGTAATAAATCCTTTGTTTTGGTCACCGATAAGGTTACTTATGAAGAGGTCCCGGATGAAATTAGCGTCGTTCCAACAATTCAGGAGGCAAAGGATATCATTGAAATGGAAGAAATTGAGCGGGATCTGGATTTATGAAACTTACCATTCTCGGGTGTTATTCGGCAACCCCAAGGGCGTTTACCCATCCTACAGCCCAATTACTTGAGATAAAAAATCACTTCTTTCTTATTGATTGTGGTGAAGGGACACAAGTACAACTCAGAAAACACAAGCTCAAGTTTTCCAGGATTAACCATATATTTATTTCCCATCTCCATGGGGATCATTTTTTTGGGTTACCCGGACTCATCTCCACATTTCGGCTTTTAGGACGGGAAAAGGGATTGCATGTATATGGGCCTAAAGGAATAAAAGAAAGTATTACGTTGCTTTTAAAGTTGGGAGATTCCTGGACAAATTACCCCTTAATATTCCACGAGTTATCTTCGAACACAGCAGAGATGATTTTGGAAAACGACAAAGTTAGTGTTACCACTATTCCTTTAGATCATAGGGTATATGCCAATGGGTTCCTATTCCGGGAAAAGCCTAATGAACGGACGCTTAATGTAGCTGCCACGACAAAACACGGGATAGATAAAAGTCAGTTTAGCAATATCAAAAAGGGAAAGGATATCATCCTGGAGGATGGGAATACAATTCCCAACGAAGATCTTACGTTGGATCCTCCACCTCCTAAAAGCTATGCATTTTGCAGTGATACAGCCTATAATGAAAGGCTGGTTCCGCAGATATCCGAAGTGGATGTACTCTATCATGAAGCCACTTTTTTAGAATCGGAAGCCCATCTATGCAAAAAGACAAAACATTCCACCGCCAAACAGGCTGCCCAAATTGCAAAAAAAGCCAAAGTAGGCCAATTGATCTTAGGGCATTATTCAACCCGCTATAAATCGATCGAACCCTTTGGAGAGGAGGCGGAACACATCTTCAAAAATGTGGAGCTGGCAGACGACGGAAAATGTTTTGAATTTTAAGAATTTTCTGTTTTCCCTTCTTTTGGTGAAATTTGTACGCTAAACTTGTAGTATGCAACAAGACTTGAGTGACTATCGTAAATCCTACCAAAAAAGCGCACTGCTTGAGGGAACTATTTCGGATAATCCAATGGAGTTATTTCAAAAATGGTTTTATGAAGTACAGGCATCGGAGGGACTAGATGAACCCAACGCAATGACGGTGGCTACAATTGGCTTGGATGGGTACCCTAAGAGTCGTGTGGTCCTTTTAAAAAAATATACCTACGAAGGGTTTATTTTTTATACCAATTACCGAAGTGAAAAGGGGAAAGCCATCGCCAAGAATCCGATGGTTGGTCTTTCTTTTTATTGGGCAAATTTGGAGCGCCAGGTAATCATTAAGGGAAGTGCGGAAAAAATTGCGGAGAATTTATCCGATGGGTACTTTGAAATGCGACCGAGAGGCAGTCAATTGGGAGCAATTGTGTCTGACCAGAGTGAAGTGGTAGTATCAAGAGAAATTCTTGAAGAGCGCCTAAAGGTACTTGAGGAAAAGATGGAAGGAAAATCTTTAGAACGTCCGGAACATTGGGGAGGGTATATTGTAAAACCCGTTTCAATAGAGTTTTGGCAGGGACGTCCTAACAGACTTCACGACCGAATTCGATATGTCCTTCAAGATGATTATGATTGGAAGATGGAACGATTACAACCCTAGCCTATGAAAACCATTATCTTCGTGCGACATGGTAAATCGTCCTGGGACTATTCGGTGGACGATAAAGACAGGCCTTTAAAGGAACGAGGTATAAATGATGCTTTTTTAGTGGCCCAACACCTCAAATCAATGGGACTTCAAATTGATTTTGCTTTTTCAAGCCCTGCGAATAGGGCACTGCATACTGCGCTGATTTTTTTAAGAACTTTGCATTACCCTTTTGAACAATTTAGAATTACTGATCAACTCTATGACTTTTCCGGAGAAACGATACATCAGTTTTTAAAAGGGTTACCTGAAGATCTTTCCACAGTGATTGTGTTTGGGCACAACTATGCATTTACCAACCTTGTAAATACACTTGGAAATGTCTATTTGGAAAATTTACCTACTTCAGGGATGGCTATCCTACAATTTGATAGCGACCAATGGACGAGGATACAAAAAGGAACTACTAAGGAACTGGTGTTTCCAAAAGAATTGAGATAATAACTATGGCAAAAGCAAAAAACGAATACATCAATAGAGAGATTAGCTGGTTGCATTTTAACGATCGCGTGCTTCAGGAAAGTGCAGATAAGAAGGTGCCACTTATTGAACGACTTCGTTTTTTGGGGATTTTTAGTAACAACCTGGATGAGTTTTTTAAGGTCCGTTATGCCACGGTAAAACGTATTGTGGATGCCGGGAAAAGTGGAAAAAGCGTACTTGGAGGAGAGGTAGCCAAAGACCTGTTAGAAGAGATTACCAGAATTGTGATCCAACAACAGGCAAAAAGCCAGGATATTCTAAAGGGAATCCAGAAAGAACTGGCAGGAGAGAATATTTTTATCATAAACGAAACCCAGGTTAATGAAAATCAGGCGGTTTTTATTAAAGAGTACTTTTTAGGGAAGGTAAATCCTGAGCTAACCATCATCATCTTAAACAACTTACGTGAGTTTCCACTGCTAAAAGATACCGCAGCCTATTTAGCCGTGCGGATGGTTCTCAACAAAGAAACAGGTACTTTTTTAAGAAAGCGTAACGAAGTACAGTATGCCCTAATTGAAATTCCGAAGGGGATTGATCGTTTTATAGTACTTCCGGAGGAGGAAGGAAAAAACTATATTATTATTCTGGATGATGCTATTCGATTTTGCTTGGATAGCATCTTTACTATGTTCGACTACAAGGACATCTCGGCACACATGATCAAGATTACACGTGATGCCGAATTGGATATTGATAATGATCTAAGCAAGAGTTTTATTCAAAAGATATCTTCCAGTGTAGAAGGTAGAAAAGTGAGTAACCCGGTGCGTTTTGTCTATGACAAGCGTATTAAGATTGATACCCTTCGTTTTCTAAAAGACAAAATGGATATTGAGGAAACGGATAGTGTGATCCCGGGAGGGCGCTATCATAATCGTCGTGATTATATGGGGTTTCCCAGTTTAGGAAGAACAGATTTACTCTATGATAAGATTAAACCTTTACCGATAAAGGGGCTAAGTTTGGAGGGTAGTATTTTTGAAAGCATTGCACAAAAAGACTACCTACAATACTCCCCCTATCACACCTTTGCTTACGTTACTAAGTTTTTGAAGGAAGCCGCATTAGATCCTTATGTCAAATCCATTAAAATAACGGTGTATCGCCTGGCAAAGAACTCTCAGGTGGCGGCTGCTTTAATCAATGCTGCAAAAAATGGTAAAGAAGTTACCGTACAAATTGAATTGCAGGCCAGATTTGACGAACAAGCTAATATAAAATATGCCAACAAACTACAGGAAGAAGGTATCCGGCTCATTTTTGGCGTACCAGGCCTCAAAGTACACAGTAAAATTTGTACTGTAGAAAGGGAAGAAGGGAACACTATAAAGCGTTATGGGTTTATAAGTACGGGAAATTTTAACGAATCCACCGCAAAAATCTATACCGATTATACCGTATTTACTGCCCACGAAAGCATTTTGAAGGAG
>JANQHL010000257.1 GCA_028277085.1 Flavobacteriaceae bacterium | reverse complement strand
GCCAAACACAAGATCTTACCTCCCAGTAAGTTTGGTTTGGTTCAAATTACAAGGCAGCGCGTTCGACCTGAAATGAAAATCAAGACGAGCGAAGTAGATCCTAGTGGTAATGGCCATGAAGTAGAGGCTCCAATAGTACTCATTGATCAGATCAATGCAGATTTGGAACGTATTTTAAAAGGGCCAAATAAAGGGCAACAAATAGTACTTAACATACATCCCTTTATTGCCGCCTACCTTACAAAGGGGATTTCTTCTATACGGATGAAATGGTTTATGGAGCATAAAAAGTGGGTTAAAATTCAGCCCCGTGATGCTTACACCTATTTGGAATATCGGTTTAAGGATGAAAACGGAAAGGTTTTAAAGTAAAAGGCAACCCCGGTCGGGGTTGCCTTTTTTTGTTTAAATCGTGAACAAAACACTTTTTCCCATCAAAGGAAGTTTTGATTGCTTAATCAAACCTTATCTTCATAAATTTTGAACCCAAACAGTCTTTATTCGTCAATTATGAAAAATAAACGCTTTCCCTTCCTACTTCTTCTTGTTGTTTTTACTGGCAGTTCACAGATTAAATACGAAAAAGGATACATCATCGACAATTTGGGTAAAAAAACAAACTGTTTTGTTCGATATATAGAATGGAAAAACAATCCCACAGAAATTCAATATAAAATTGCAGAAGATTCGGAACCAATAAAAGGTTCCGTAAGAACCATTTCGGAATTCTCTGTTTTGGATCAAGTGAAGTATGTGAGAGCCGAGGTATTAATAGATCGATCAGGATCCAATATATCCTATTTGAGTTCCTCAAAAGAACCTGAATTTCAAAAGGAGACCCTTTTTTTAAAGGAAGTGATTAACGGAAAAGCAAAATTGTACTCTTACTATGATTCTCAACTAAGACGATTCTTTTTTTCTGTAAATGACTCTCAAATTGAACAGTTGGTGTATAAAAAATACTATGATGAGAATAAAAAGATCCGAGAAAATGGAGCCTATAAAAAACAACTCTGGGACAATCTAAAATGTGATGGGGTTTTGCTTCAAAAAGTACAATTCACGGATTATAAGGAAAAAAACCTAGCAGCTATTTTTAACATCTATAATTCCTACATTGATCCCGATTATGTTGAAGTAAAAGCAGCCAAAAGCCCCGTTTCGGAATGGCTTCGTTTAGGCGTTAGAGCGGGTATTGGTTTTGGTGCTCTGGAAATTAATAGTGATGCAAGCGATAGGTTTGATGTAGATTTCGGAAATCAATCCAGTTTAAGGTTCGGTTTGGAATTAGAAGCTTTACTTCCCTTCAACAGAAACAAATGGTCTTTAATTCTTCAACCCACCTATCAGTCCTATGCTGCCGATGCAATGTTAGCGTTCGAAAATGTGTCCGTTGACTATGAATCAATAGAAGTGTCATTAGGTGTTAGACACTACTTCTTCCTATCTCCACAATCACAGTTATTTCTGGGATCCTCTCTTATTTTGGACGCTCCTCTAAACTCCAATGTGGATTTTGAAAACAGTAATGATTTAGGTATCGACTTCGGTACAGGAGCAAGTTTTACTCTTGGGTTCAAGATCGCTGGAAAATATTCTGTTGAGGCTATTTATGCCCTTGACCGGTCCATATTAGAGGATTTTGCATTCATATCTTCAAGATACGGCGTGACTTCCATAGTTTTAGGCTACTCATTTTTTTAATGAACGATAGGAAAGCATATTCCCTAACCGAGGCCACAAAAAAGATGGAACGCTATTGTGCTTATCAAGAGCGTTGTCATAAGGAAGTACGCGCAAAATTGCAAGAAATGCGAATGATCCCGGAAGCTATTGATCATATTATGGCGCAGCTTATTCAGAACGACTTTTTAAACGAGCAGCGTTTTGCCGATAACTTTGTAAGCGGAAAGTTCAGAATAAAAAAATGGGGGCGCAACCGTATCCAGAGGGAATTGCGACAACGGGATATTTCCCAATTTGCCATAAACAGCGCTCTTAAAGCCATAAAGGAAGAAGAATACCTGACCGTTTTCAGTGAATTGGCCGGAAAAAGATGGGAACAATTGAGGGATGATAATCTTCAAAAAAAGAAACGCAAGTTGATGGATTACTTGCTTTACAGAGGCTGGGAAAGCAGCCTGATCTATCCCAAAATTAAGGAATTATCGGGAAAATTTTAGGTTACCTTGAAGGGTCCGCAAACTGCAGATTGGTTCTAACAAGTGCCTGTTCATTTTTCCAGTCTATCCATTCCTGCCCCTTACGTCTTCGCATGAAGTTGTCAAAATGACGCATAAAAAAAATATTGTACACTGCTTTTGCTAGATTCCTAGGTTTTCGGGCTACTGCCCTTAGACTCATTGAAAACCCTGGAGATAAATACTTCATATGGTGCCAGTAGCCTTCGGGAATGTAGAGCACATTTCCATGTTCCAAATGCGCAATATGCCCCTTGGCATTCTTCAAGGCAGGCCATTTTTTCAGATCCGGCGCCGCAAAGTTGATATCTTCCCTGGTAATCAATGAATGTGGAATCTTGTAAAGAAACTTGGTTTCGGACTGGGCGAAAAGAATACATTGTTTTTTTCCTTCAAAATGAAAATGGAAGATATTAGCCAAATCAATATCGTAGTGCATAAAAGTATGGCTATTCGCTCCTCCAAAAAAGAGCATGGGCAGCCCTTTCATCAATCGTATTCCAAAATCAGGGAATTTAAAATCCTTTTGTAAAATAGGGACCTCTTTCATCACATTCCACAAGAAGATGCGGTATTTGGTAGGTTTAGTCTTCAGTAGATCAATATAATCCGCCATTTTCATCCGTGCATGGGGTTCGTTAAATCCCTCATCATGCTTTACAGGACGATCATCATAAAGCGGCACTTCTTTCGTGCCGGCAACCTTCTTAATGTAGTCCAAATTCCACTTTTGATACGCAGGCCAGTCTTCGATGAAATTCTCAATAACGACTGGTTTTTGCGGCCTAAAGTAATCCCTTAGAAACTCCCGCTTGGTTATCGTCTTGACTCGTGGAATTTGTTGAAGGTTAAGTTCCAAAATACCTCATTTTGAAACGGCTAAATTAGTAAAAGCTTTTTAATAGGGCCCCAAGCCCATACTTTGCCTATCTAATTCGCCTTTTTTCTCGCCTTTTCATTTCGTTCAATACTGTGCTTTGGTCTTGACCATCTCGGTTTTTCACCCTTAGCAACCAAGGTGGAGTCCTCCGCTTCAACAGTTTCCGGTTGTGGGTGTTTTTCAAAGGCCTTTTGGGTGTTAAGGCCCAGGACCTCAAAGAGTTTCATATCCTCGTTTACATCCGGATTAGGAGTGGTCAGCAATTTGTCCCCTGCAAAAATTGAATTTGCCCCGGCATAAAAGCACAATGCCTGGCCTTCCGGACGCATTGCAGTTCGGCCTGCGGACAACCTAACCTGGGTTTTAGGCATTACAATACGGGTGGTTGCCACCATCCGTATCATTTCCCAGATCTCCACAGGTTTTTCTTCTTCCATAGGAGTGCCTTCGACCGCCACTAAGGCATTGATAGGTACTGATTCCGGTTGGGGGTATAAACTGGAGAGCGTCACCAGCATCCCTGCCCGATCCTCAACCGCCTCACCCATACCAATAATCCCACCGCTACAAACGGTAACATTGGTTTTCCGGACGTTATCTATTGTTTGCAATCGATCTTCATATCCCCTTGTGGAGATCACTTCTTTATAGTATTCTTCCGAAGTATCTAAGTTATGATTGTAGGCGTATAAGCCTGCTTCAGCTAATCTTTTCGCCTGATTTTCCGTAACCATTCCCAAGGTGCAGCATACCTCCATGTCCAATTTGTTGATGGTACGGACCATTTCCAACACCTGATCAAACTCAGGACCATCCTTCACATTTCTCCATGCCGCTCCCATACACACTCTTGAACTACCGGAAGCTTTAGCCCGAAGGGCCTGGGCCTTTACCTGCTGTACAGACATAAGATCATTTCCTTCGATGTCCGTGTGGTATCTTGCTGCCTGAGGGCAATACCCGCAATCTTCCGGGCAGCCTCCTGTTTTTATAGACAGTAAGGTTGATACCTGGACGGTATTGGGATCGTGATATTCGCGATGTATTGTTGCCGCCTCATGCAGCAAATTCATTAGCGGTGTGTTGTAAATCTTGAGGACCTCTTCTTTGGTCCAATTAGTTCTGATATGACTCATAAATCAAAAATAGAAAAATCTAAAGTTACCCTTTAATGATATTTGACAGATTTTAGAATACTTTATTTTGATAGCAAAAGGGAAACTGCATTCCCCCCAAATCCCACAGCATTGACTAAAATAGTGCGAATTTGTTTAGGAGCTTCCTGGGTTGAGAAAGGATTTGCAACAGCTTCCTGATGTTGCAATAGGAAGACCCCCAATTCTATACTCAACATCCCGGAAGCCCCAAACGTGTGCCCTAATTTCCATTTATTATTGATCAAATACGGGATATTCTTTCCAAATACCTGTGCTATCGCCTTCAATTCGGAAGCGTCTCCTTTTAGCGTTCCAGGGGAATGTGTAATTATAATATCCACCTGTTCTGAAGACACTGTTCCAAGTGCCATTTTCATGGAATCCTGGAAGCATCTGGCATCCGCAGAAATAGAAACATTATGTTGTAGTATTTCCGTGGCATAACCTATTCCTCGAATTGTTGCCAATGCATTTTTCCTATTCCCGGATTCCAGGCAAGCTACTGCCGCCCCTTCTCCCAAAACCATGGTATTCCTGGTTTTGGTCATGTCCATAGCCCTACAAGGATACTTGCTATCTGATCCCAATGAAGAGTACAATTTCAATGCTTGCATTTGCGCTATGGTGAATGGTGTTAGCGGGGCTTCGCTCCCTCCGACTAAAAATTTATCCGACAATCCGCTCTGCAGCCAGGCTATTCCATTAAGAACCGCCTGTAGTGCCGTGGAACAAGTGATGGAATGTGAAATAACCGGCCCATTATTCTGCAAATCATGCGCCACCCAGGAGGAAATATTACCCAAAGTCGTAGTGGGAGAGGTAAGCGTAGCCGTTTTGCCCTTTTCAATAAATTCTTCGTGATACTTTTCAAAAAGGGAAGTTGCACCTCTGGAAGAGCCTATGTTGATCCCAAAATTAGCCTCTCCGCTCCAACCTGCTTGCTCTACTGCTTTTCTTGATGTGTAGAGGGCATACAAAACGGAATTGTCCAAATTGTTGTATTTCACATGGGAATTCCGCAACTCACTAATTGCTGCTTTTTCAGTTTTTGGCAGTTCTCCTACCCACACTTCGTTTGCTCCAAAATCCCGTTGGGTCAGAAAGTGATTCGGATCTTTATGTGCCTTTAGCAAAGCAACACTATCGGCACCCATTGCTGATACGGACGAAAGCGCAGTTATGGCAATAGGTTTTTCAAGCATAACTAAACAATATCCAATGCTTTTTCTATGGTATCATAGATGTGCTGTAGTTCTTCCTCTCCAATCACATACGGTGGAATGGTATATATGGTATTCCCCAGTGGTCTGAGGTTCACTCCGTGATCCATAAAAAAATGATACAAGGTATCCCGTAAATTTCCGTACCGGTGTGCTTTGATATTCAAATCTACAGCGAGAATAACGCCCTTGCATCGGGCATTACTTACTTTTTCATGGTGGGTAATTCTTTCCACAAATTTTTTGTGGTTTTCAGCGATGTGCTGCCTTTTTCCAAGGATCTCCACTGAATTGAGTAAATCCAACCCGGCTATAGCCGAAGCGCATCCCAGGGGATGTGCACTAAAGGTGTGTGCATGAAAGAAACCTTTGGTAACCTCATTGCTTAAAAAGGCATCAAAGACCTTTTGCGAACAGCTGGTGATACTCAAAGGAAACATGCCGGCGGTCAACGCTTTTCCCAGGCACAAAATATCCGGGGGATTCGTTAAATGGTCAGAGGCAAAATTTTTTCCTGTTTTTCCAAAACCGGTCATGATCTCGTCCGCAATACAAAGCACTGCTGCGTCCTGACATTTTTTGATGAGCAGATCCAATTCTTTTGCCCCATGGAATTTCATTCCAGCGGCACCCTGTACTAAAGGTTCAAAAATAAAGGCTGCACAGGAATTGTTTTGCAACACTGTTTCCAATTGATCCAGTACCTCATCCCGGTTGTCATGGGTGGGTACAGGAATGCGTTCCACTTTGAGCAAAAAATCCTCAAAAGGTCCATTGTAGGAAGATATTCCTGAGGCGCTCATAGCGCCAAAAGTGTCCCCATGAAATCCATCTTCAAGCGCAATTAAAGTATCCCTCTTTTCTCCCCGGTTATAATAGTATTGCAATGCCATTTTTATGGCAGCTTCTATGGCTGTAGAACCATTATCATTGAAAAAGATCTTGGCTTGATTTTCGGGAAGGATCTCCATCAACTTCTCGGATAATTCCACCGCCGGGGCATGGGTAAACCCACTGAACATAACAAAATCCAGCGTTTGCATCTGCTTTGCCACAGCAGCGGTAATCTTTGCATTACCGTGGCCATACATGCTGGTGTACCATGATGAAATACCGTCTATATAGCGTTTCCCGTTTTCATCGTAAAAAAAGACGCCTTCAGCCTTTACTATCGGTAAAGTTTCCGGATAAAGTTGGTGTTGGGTTAACGGATGCCAAATATGTTTTTGATCCCTACTTCTTAAACTCAAAGTGCAATATTAAGGGGCAAAAATACGCTTTAGCGTCCAGATTTCCTTCCTTTATTACCATTGAGGGCAATGTGCTGTTCCTTGTCCACTTTTCGAGAAAAACTTATCTAAAACCAATAGACACAATGCATGTTCTAATCTGGGATTTCTGAACTTCCTTACGTGTTCATTCGCATTTCGAATGATTTCCAGGGCTTCAGTCTCATGGTTTAAATAATAGGTCAGTCGTTCTTCCAGGTCACTGTAATCATCTTTAATGGCTACGTAGTGAACATTAGGCTTTAACGTACCTTCCATAAACCAGGTTTCATACTTTGGCTGTGGCATTACCGCTAACGAATTGGATGACATTACCCATTTTAGGTTGCTCGCAACATCGTTGCCTTCCTGACACAAGATAAATTTGTATTTCAAATGTTCATTGATGGATATCTTGTTTTTGAGCCATTGGTCATGGGCAGTACCGCGATTTATTTGTCCCAAATCACAAAGGGGATGGTCAAAATACATTCGATAAAACGCCCTACGATGTTCTTGTTTTACATTTGACCGGCCGATCAATAGGTTTTTCTTTTTATGATATGGAATCCTGTCGTTGGTAAACGTAAAGTGCCGAATTTTGTTGAATTTAAAGAGAACGGCATTGGAAGTATTCTCTGAAATTGGTCTACTTTTCACAAGAGTGGGGACCTCGGGAACTTCGGTAACATCACCAAATTTGTAACTGATACGATACTCTTGCGGAAAATACCGGGTGTAAGCAATCAAATCAAAGTAATACGCCTTATTCTTTTTTGGAGCTGATAGGTCAGAAATTGTGGTTTCTCCTTGAATTTCAAAGGGGTTATGGATATCGTTATAATAGCCCAATCGTTGCCGTACAACCTCCGGATCCAATTTTTCAAGGTGTTTAAGTCCAGTTGCCAATCGTCTTTGCCATCCCAATCGCTTTAACAATTCGTAACGAGCGCCATTCAAATAAAAAAAGAACTTGATGTTTTTATGTGTCCATGGGTTTCTAAGCACGGGAAAAAGGTATTGGACGCTTACTCAAACGAAAGCAAATTTGGGCTAATCTGCTCGGCATATTGGAGTATGATTTCCCTGTTGAAAGCGGGTTCTTCTTTAATTCTTCCCAACGTGGGAATTCCTGTTTTTTTAAGAATAATATCCTCAGTTGTAGGATGTGGATCTCCGCTGAAAACAATTACTGTTTTAAATCCCCGCTCCAACAATGCATTGATCGTTAAAAGTGAGTGATTGATACTTCCCAGGTAGTGTCGGGACACCACAACCACCAGGTGGTTGGGTTGGATCAAATCGAAGATCGTATCGGTATCATTCAAAGGAACCAACAAGCCTCCCGCACCCTCGATCACGAGATGATTTACGGTCTCTGGTTCCTTTATGTTTCCCAGTTTGATTTCGACGCCATCAATGGCTGCAGAGGCATGAGGGCTCATAGGGGTATGCAAGGCATAACTGTTTTCATGAAATACTGTCTTATCATTGGAAATCAATTCGCGGACCTTATCGCTATCGGAATAGTCCAAATCTCCTGATTGTACGGGTTTCCAGTAATCCGCTTTCAAAGCCTCCACCAAAACAGCAGATACAATAGTCTTTCCCACCTCAGTAGAAATTCCGGTAACAAAAATTTTCACCTGTTTGCTCTTGTTAAAAAATTACAGTTATTGCATTTGTACTTCTTTGGTTCCAAAAAAGGAAACAGTTTGTATAGCAGTGTTTTTCTCGCGTAGTACACCTCGCTTTTTTGTGCTCCACAGATGGGGCAAACGATCAGATTTCCTTCATCATCCGTAGCATAATTTCGAATCTCATTGTAAATCCCCTTGGCTATCTTCTCATCTTCCTTGTGCACTAACAACTTTATGCCTCCCAGGGCATTGCTGGCGAAGGGCTCCACGCTAATGGTATTATCGTCTTTTAAGCGGGTCTCAATACCCTCAGATTCCAATCTTCCTTTTATAACCTGAACATCTGCCAGAAATTCAAAACTCCCTAAAACGATCCAATCCTTACCCATCCTTAGCGTTTGATAGTAAATAAAGCAGCTGATCTATCTCGCTATGGAGGTTATACGCATGAAGACATAGACGCAAGCGTTCCTTCCCTTCAGGTACTGTCGGGGATAAAATAGGTTTTGCATCATAGCCTTTTGTACGTAAATTTTGTGCACAGCGCTTAACGTGATCAGCCCCTGACATAAGAACAATTTGTATCGCCGATTCACTTCTTAGAAACATATCCCGAAGCTTTAATTGCTCGATCCGGGAGTTAAAATAATCAATGTTCGTCAATAATCGTTTCTGCGTTTTGATCCCTTCCGGACTTTGTAGGTGCTCATAACTCATTAGAATTGTAGCTACGGTATGCGGTGGCAAGCCTGTTGTATAGATCAAACTATTAGAGAAATTGATGAGATAGTTTTTCAAAGACGTGCTTCCTAATATCGCTGCGCCATGACATCCTAATGCTTTCCCGAAAGTAATGACACTGGCAAAAACCAGATGTTGTCCTCCAATTTTAGGCACTAACCCTTTGCCAAAAACACCAATGGCATGTGCTTCATCAACGATAAGATGAAGACTATGCCGGTTACAGAACTCTATGAGTTCCTGGATATCCGGAGAGTCTCCATCCATGGAAAAGACACTCTCCGTAACCACATATATCTCACTGTTCTCGAGATGATGTCGAATCCTATCGACACGCTTTTCGAGATCCTGTAGATTATTATGCCCGTACTTATACGCTTTGGCATTTCCCATTCGGATTCCATCTCGAATGCTTGCATGTACGAGTTCATCGTATAACACAACATCCCCACGCTGGGGCACCGATGAAAACAGCCCTATATTGGCATCATAGCCCGAATTAAATACTACAGCATCCTCGTACCCGTGGTGTTCCGCTAAAAATCGCTCTAATTGTTGATACAAGGGATGGTTCCCCGAAAGCAACCTGGATCCGGTTGCCCCGTTCTTAAAAAATGGATTGTTCCCAAGAAAGGAGTCCACCCGATCCCGCAGGCCAACATCCCTTGCAAAGCCTAAATAATCGTTGGAGGAAAAGTCCACTAAGTCGTTCCGGACCGGCAGTACCCTGAGGTTGTTCTTTGCCTCACGCACTTCCATTTTTTCAACCAATTTTTCAGGGAATTTCGCCATGCTTCAAAAGTACTATCTTTAAACAAATGATACGTTATATACAAGCCTCAAGCGATTGGGAACTGGAGCAAATTCTTGCACTCCAACAACAGAATCTTCCCAAGCATCTGACCGCAGAAGAACTGCGTACTCAAGGCTTTTTGACCGTTGAACACACGCTCGACCTGCTTAGGGAAATGAATGCAATATTTCCTCACACCCTCGCTATGGATAGCGAAGAACTGGTGGGATATGCACTATCAATGTCGCCAAAATCTGGTGATAAAATTGAACTCCTTCGTCCCATGTTTTCCCAAATTGAGACCCTCCTTGGAGGTGCCGACGACTACATGGTCATGGGGCAGATTTGCGTCGCTAAATCCCATAGAGGTAAAGGTATTTTCCGAAAACTATATCAAAAAATGCAGGAATTCCTGCCCAATGATTGCGTTAAAATAATAACGGAAGTAGATACCCGTAATGTTCGGTCCCTGCAAGCACACAAAGCTATAGGTTTTCGCGAACTGAAGCGATATCCCAAAGCCGGGAGAGAATGGTCGTTGATCGTTCTCCCATAAAACTGAAAAAGCCCATCAAAATTTGATGGCCTTATACTAATTTATTTGTGCAATTTTTGCTTAGTCGGCAAGTACGATCACTTTGTTATCTTTCATCTCAACCGTTCCGCTGCTAATTGCCAAAACGGTCTCCCCGTTGGAACTTTTGGTAAACTTGTTCTGAAATTCCTCCTCGATCTCAATATCCCCCTGTACTTTTACTTTTCCTTCCTGAAGAAGGGATACTATCGGGGCGTGATTTTGCAACATTTGAAACTCACCGTTAACACCAGGTACAGTTACTGAGGTTACTTCTCCTGCAAATAAGGTGGCTTCCGGGGATACAATTTCTAAATACATACTTTAAAATCTCAAATTACAACTACCAAATCCCAACCTGGATTTTGATTTTTGGTCTTTTGGAATTTACCAAAGCTAGTTTGTTAAGCTTCAGCCAACATTTTCTCTCCTGCCTCTATGGCATCTTCAATGGTCCCTTTAAGGTTAAAGGCAGATTCTGGCAAGTGATCCAGCTCACCATCCATAATCATGTTAAAACCTTTAATGGTATCCTTGATATCTACCAAAACCCCGGGAATCCCGGTAAACTGTTCCGCTACATGGAAAGGTTGTGACAAGAACCGTTGTACTCTTCGCGCACGCGCTACCGCTAATTTATCTTCCTCCGACAATTCCTCCATCCCTAAAATGGCGATGATGTCCTGTAATTCCTTATAACGCTGTAGTAACTCTTTAACCCGTTGTGCACAGGCATAATGCTCTTTTCCAAGCACCTCAGGCGTAAGAATTCTGGAAGTAGAATCCAATGGATCCACCGCTGGATAGATTCCCAGCTCTGCAATCTTACGTGAAAGTACTGTGGTGGCATCCAGGTGCGCAAAGGTTGTTGCCGGAGCAGGATCCGTCAAGTCATCCGCAGGTACGTAAACCGCCTGTACAGAAGTAATAGAGCCTCGTTTTGTAGAGGTGATACGCTCTTGCATAGTTCCCATCTCCGTAGCCAGCGTTGGTTGATATCCCACAGCAGAAGGCATCCTGCCTAAAAGCGCAGATACCTCAGAACCAGCCTGCGTAAATCGGAAAATATTATCCACAAAGAACAGTACGTCCTTCCCCTGGCCATCTCCTGCACCATCACGGAAATATTCAGCTATCGTCAATCCTGATAGGGCTACCCTGGCACGTGCACCCGGAGGTTCATTCATCTGACCAAAAACAAAGGTAGCTTTGGATTCTTTCATTGCATCCTTATCTACTTTGCTTAAATCCCAACCTCCTGCTTCCATGGAGTGCAAAAAGTCATCGCCGTATTTGATAATCCCGGATTCCAACATCTCACGAAGCAGGTCATTCCCCTCACGGGTACGTTCTCCTACCCCTGCAAAAACGGATAATCCCCCGTGCCCTTTAGCAATGTTGTTGATCAACTCCTGGATCAAAACCGTTTTGCCTACTCCAGCACCTCCAAACAACCCGATCTTACCTCCTTTTGCATAAGGCTCGATCAAATCAATCACTTTTATTCCGGTGTACAACACCTCGGTTGAGGTGGACAAGTCTTCAAATTTAGGGGCTTCACGGTGAATTGGCAGCCCATTTTCTCCTGCTTTAGGCAAGTTTTCCATGCCATCAATAGCATCTCCAATCACATTGAAAAGCCTACCGTATACGTCCTCTCCAATGGGCATCTGAATCGTGCTTCCAGTGGCAACAGCGTCTACTCCCCGACTTAGCCCATCGGTAGAATCCATGGAAATGGTTCGTACTGTGTTTTCACCGATATGAGATTGTACTTCCAAAACCAAGGTTGTTCCGTCTGCTTTTTTGATCTCAAGGGAGTCGTAAATTTTTGGGATTTCGGTTCCGGATTCGAACTCAACATCAATAACCGGTCCAATGATCTGGGCAACTTTTCCTGTAACTTTAGACATTACTGCAGTATTTCAATTATTTCACCATTCGAGAATAAGAAAATGGCTCATTTTTTCGGGCGCAAAGATATAGTATTCCATTGGTTTTTTGAAAACATCACCCCTCTTTTTTAAACATAAAAAAAGGCCCCTAACTAGGTGCCTTTTTATTGTTACAAAAATTTCTTTTCTCAGGGATTGATCGTCCAGGAAATGTAATAGATCGCTCCAATATTACCTGTACCAAAAGCAGTTATGTATTCCTCATTTAAGATGTTGGAACCACCTGCTTTAAAAATCGATTTCAAGCTGGGAACAGCATAGTTGATCTGGGCATCCAAAACCGTAAAAGAGGGTACATTACCAGTGGCAAATGTGCCTTCCCAAAGAAAGTCATCGCTCCAACGATAATTCAAATTGAATCCGAAATTTTTGAAGAGTTCCGTATTTCCAAACGAAGCCTTTACCTTATGTTCTGCTGTGTTAAAGAAGGTAAGAAAATCCGGAAAAGCATTACGATCAAAGTCAAAATCTGTATAGGTATAACTAACCCCTAAGTCAAAATTTCCTAAAATCTTGGTATCCACCCCTACTACCGCGCCCCAGGATTCGATATCCACTGCAGAGTTGGTGTAGGTTTGATACGCCTGAAAATCGCCATTTTGAAGTGCCAATAATGACAACCCGTTATCACCTGCTTCGCCATATAGCGGAACAAGGGTGGTGACGTTGGAAATAAAATTGTCATAAGTATTGAAGAACCCACTAGCATCAATAGTAACTTTCCCTATTTGTGCACGATACCCAAATTCATAAGCCGTAATCTCCTCAGGTTGTATTAGCGGCGTGTCTGATGAATCCAAAAGCAGTACAGCCTCCTCTTGCGGAGTACCAGCAGCAAGCGCCGCTGTAAAGTCCTCTACTGAAGATCTGGAATACGCATTTTCATACGCTTCTCTACCTACAACTTCCACAGTGGATTGGCCCGTTAAATTTTGCCCATCCTCACTTAATGGAAACGTCCTCACATCTCTATCC
Organism: Flavobacteriaceae bacterium; assembly: GCA_028277085.1. Lineage (GTDB taxonomy): Bacteria > Bacteroidota > Bacteroidia > Flavobacteriales > Flavobacteriaceae > Croceivirga. Next base: position 16,217 of record JANQHL010000257.1, on the reverse strand, counting down.
AGGTTATCTGGAGCAGAACCCACCAATGTTGCATTTCCAACATTTAATCCTATAAATAGATCCTGAGTTGTGGGATTACGGAAACCCTGTTGCACGGAGGCCCGAAGATTATGATTACGCTGTGCCCCAAGGGTAACTCCAACAGAAACACGTGGGGAAACAAAGCCATCAAAGAACTCATTCTTATCGTAACGTGCAGAACCGGTAAACTTTAGTCGATCATCCGCGAACTTCTTTTGAAGCTGCGCGTAAGCACCGTATTCACTGTAGGAAATCGGACCGTCAAAATCGGTGAAAATAGTTCCTTGGGAATTCAATTCATATTCCCGAAAAGATCCCCCTACCTGGACATCCGCCCAGTTATTAATCAAGTGGGCCAGGTTATAGTTTCCATTAACGTGTCGAAATTTCGTGTTGTCTATAAAGCGCGATCCTGTCGCCAAATCTCCATCAGCGGTAACCGTATTAAAGGCACGCTGAAATTCCGGAGTCCCAGGGACTAGACGGCCGGTATCTGCAGCGGCCCTCGCTGCTGCATGCGCTTGTTCTTCCGTGGCTTGCACTCCAGTACCTATTCCTAATCTAGCCCCAATAAAGGTTTGCGCATAATCTGTGAACCACTGAGTATCTGATTTCCAAAAGCGGTTGATGTTAATTCCTGTAAAGCGCATATCATAGGAATCACCCGCCTTTTCTGAGGTAATATAACCCCGGATAAAGAAGTTGTTGTTTCGTACTTCTATCTTATGTTGTTGTAGAGAGAAATTATTTACGTTATACCGATTCGCACCCTGGTAAATCGTTTGTCCCCGTCCGATGCGACCGTTGTAGATGAATTCCAAATCATCGCCAAAAGGCCGGTAGTACACCGAGAAATCGGTTTTTACACTTTGCGCATTGTAATTTGTCAGATCATTTTCCGCATATCCTGTACGGCTAACATCCGCACTCCCCAGCGTCCCGGATGGCAATCCTGCCAGGGTATCAAAATTCAATTGGGTGGAAACTTCATCCCCATAGATATTCAGTCCGTCATAATTGGGATCCGCTCGGGTAGCCCCCGGATTGTTTACATCTACATCACTAACAGCATGCCAGTCCTCCCCCTGAAGGAAGGAGAAATTTGCTTTTACAGCTAACTTATCGCTAAATGCGTGGGCGGCCCGGATCCCAAAATCATAATAGCCGTTATCTCCAGCAGCTTCCTGGGAGGTTAACCCTGTTTTGGCATAGAAACTTATTCCCTGAAAATCAAACGGATTTTTACTGTTCATAAACAATATTCCGTTGAATGCGCCGGCTCCATAAAGCGCTGAAGATGCCCCGGGAAGGATCTCTACGCTCTGCACTTCCAATTCTGACATCCCCACAAGGTTCCCTAAAACAAAGTTGAGTCCCGGAGCGGAATTGTCCATTCCATCTACCAACTGTAGAAAACGGTTGTTGGCAAAAGTAGCGAACCCGCGGGTATTGATGGATTGAAAGGTTAAACTATTGGTGTTAATGTCTACCCCCTTAAGGTTTTGTAGTCCTCCATAAAAGGATTCCGCAGTGGTATTTTTGATCTGTTGCAATCCAAAACGTTCTACCGAGACAGGTGATTCAAAAATTCGTTCAGGAGTTCTAGACGCGGAGATCACAATCTCATCTAATAATGTTGATGACTCTGCCAAGGTGATCGACAATGTTTGATTTGCGGTTGTAACGTCCACGACTGCATCAGAAAAACCTATGCTACTCACCCGTATTTGAAAAGGCGGCGTAGCCGATGTAGTTAAAGTGAAATTTCCATCAAAGTCTGCTACTGCCCCTTCCGTAGTTCCGATGACCACTATATTCGCTGCAGGGACAGGGTTGTTTTCCTCATCCACTACAGTTCCGGTTACGGTGGTCTGGGCAATAACGGCACTACTTACCAAAGAAAAAATGGCAATGAATACTTTTTTCATTCGTGAAGAATTTGCGTTAAGTTAGTTTTAAATCAGTGTAAAATATAGGTGGGGAAGATACATTTTTTTGACCTGTTTTCCACAAAAAAGGAAAAAAATTATGCATGCATAATACTTTTTTCTTAAAATTTGCGCCATAAGACTGATGATTTAACAAAAAAACCCCAGAAATAGGGGTTTTATCATCAAAAATCTTATGGGATCTGGTTACTCCACAGTAACTGATTTTGCCAGATTCCTCGGTTGATCTACGTTACATCCTCGCATCAGCGCGATATGATATGAAAGTAGCTGCAAGGGAATTGTTGTAAGAAGTGGTGTTAGTGCTTCAGTCGTTTCGGGCACTTCTATTACATGATCCGCCAATTCCGTGACCATTTCATCTCCTTCCGTAACCACAGCAATAATCTTTCCGTGTCTGGACTTTATTTCCTGGATGTTGCTAATCACTTTTTCATAATGGCCTTTCCTTGTTGCTATCACCACGACCGGCATTTGCTCATCAATTAAGGCGATTGGGCCATGTTTCATTTCAGCAGCTGGATAGCCTTCTGCATGGATATAACTAATCTCCTTTAATTTTAGTGCTCCTTCCAGCGCAACCGGGAAGTTATATCCTCTCCCCAGGTACAAACAATTGGTAGAGTCCTTATATACCTCAGCAATCTGTTCAATCAATACATTCGATTCCAAGACCTTTTCCACTTTTGCAGGAATCCCTTCCAGTTCTGTTAACAACGCATGGAACCTGGACTCCGAAAAAATACCTTTCTCCTTAGCAAGTTTCAATGCGATCATGGTTAGAATAGTGATCTGTGTCGTAAAGGCCTTCGTTGAGGCCACACCTATTTCCGGGCCAGCATGGGTGTAAGCACCAGCATGCGTTTCACGAGCAATCGAAGAGCCTACCACGTTGCAAACTCCAAAAACGAAAGCCCCTTTTTCTTTTGCCATCTTTATGGCTGCTAAGGTGTCCGCAGTTTCTCCGGATTGCGAAATAGCAATAAGCACATCTTTATCTGTGATTACAGGGTTCCTATACCGAAACTCCGAGGCGTACTCCACCTCTACCGGCACCCTCGCTAAATCTTCAAAAGTATACTCCGCGACCAGACCGGCATGCCAAGAGGTCCCGCAGGCTACAATAATGATCCTGTTTGCATTTAAGAACTTCTCAAGGTTCTGATCAATTCCGGCCATTTTAATGATGCCCTGATTAACGCGTAGCCTACCTCTGTAGGTATCAAGGATTGCCCTGGGTTGTTCATAAATCTCCTTAAGCATAAAGTGATCATACCCCCCTTTTTCAATTTCCTCGATATTCAGTTGTAGTTCCTGAATGGTGGGATAGGCGATGGCGTCGTCCTTTATTTTTCTCAGTTTGATCTCCTTTCCTAACCGGATTATCGCCATTTCCTCGTCTTCCAGATAAACCGCGTTATTGGTAAATTCGATAAATGGCGAGGCATCTGAGGCTACAAAATACTCATTATCTCCAATGCCGATCGCTAATGGGCTCCCCAACTTTGCAACCACAATTTCATCGGGTTTGGTTCTGTCAAAAACAGCTATTGCATAAGCTCCAACAACCTGATTTAAAGCAATTTGTACAGCTTTCCCCAGTTTAACTTGCTCTTTTTGTTTGACTTCCTCGATTAAGTTGACCAGTACTTCGGTGTCCGTGTCGGATTCAAAAACGTAACCACGTTCCTGCAGTGCTTTTTTAATGGATTCATAGTTTTCTATGATTCCATTGTGTATGATGACCAAATCCCCTGAGTTGGAGGAATGAGGGTGGGAATTAATATCGTTTGGGATACCATGCGTAGCCCATCGCGTATGCCCTAATCCCAGTTTTCCTGAGATGTCAATGCTGGTTTCGGACTTATGTTTTAGATCCTCAACTTTTCCCTTGGTCTTTGATAAGTGCATTGTCTCGCCGTCATAAAGAAAAATTCCGGCACTATCATAACCTCGGTATTCCAATCGCTGTAACCCTTTGATAATTATGGGATAGGCATCACGTTGACCAATGTATCCTACTATTCCACACATAATAGCTTATCTAAATAAAATTATTAATCAGTTTGTTAGCGCAAATTTAAATTTTAGCATTTGAAAACGGCCAAAATCCAGATGAGATAACGGAAAAAAACTTTATACGGTGTAATTGAGACCCAAATGCCCTAATTCGTTTCCGTAAAAAAGACCTCTAGCTTTAGCTTTTTGTCTTCCTGCCCAGCCGGAGGGTTAGGACCAAACAGAATCGTCCCTAAAGGGTTGACAGCATTCATAACCGGTAGATCTATTCTTGATCCCATATCCCCTTCTGCCTCTTGGGTCCCTACAATAGCAATGTTAGAAGTAAGGGCCAGGGTTAGGCTGGCGTTGGTAGAATCCCTGACGATAATATCGTTAATATATTCTGTTATTCTGATGGTATATTGAGTGCCGTCGCCATCTTGATCACGTTGCAAAATCCCATCGTAGTTTAGAAACTGTCCTAAAGGTGACTGGGAAGTAGATCGCTCAGTAGCAAGATTAAATAGGGGAGCACTGGTTTCACCATTAAAGAGATAGAGTCTTGGTGGTTCTACTGTTCCCCCTAGATTCTCCAATTCATCCTGGTCTACCTGGAACACCAGATTGGCCTCATTAATTATCCAATCGTTTTCTCGTATTTGATTGATTATTTCCTCTCCACCATCTTCTCCAAACAATCGAATCTCTGCAGCTATCCCGCTTCCACCTTTCAGAAAGATCCGTTCCGCATTTTCCTCAGCATCAAGGGCGGTGGTAATATCAGCATTAAAAGGGTCATCAATAAAAGTATTGACTGCATTACCGCTGGTAAAGTTGCCCAAATTCTGAAGGAAGTTCAGGGTATACTCTCCTTCTACTTGTACAATTGAGCCTTCAGTTCCATCTGAGGTATCAGTAGTAACAAAATCATCATATTCATACACAATAGTGATACCGGCATTCGGATCAGCCAGGTTAAACAAAATCATTAAGTCTTCATTCTCAGGGGTCAAAGAAATGTGTAACCCCCTAAGGAAATCGCTAAAATTGGACTGGCTTAACAATTCAAAACTCCCTTCTTTGTCCAAAATGTTTTCTTGAAAAAAAGTGGTATCTAGTCGTACTCTAACCCCAGGATTCAATCGGGTCTCTACAGTAAGCGACTCATCGGTTTCCGCCGTATCGGGATCATCCTCGAGAAAACTAATTATCTCCTTGTTGTCAATTGTTAAGGTACTATCGACTAACACCGGGCCTTCAACAAAGCTGGCAATATCTGTGTTGGAAAAGTACTCTTGAAGCTCTTCAAAATTGGTATTGGGATCCAGATCCCGAAGGAAAAAACTGGATGGTTCTACCTTTAGGGTAAACGTTTCCCCAACGTACTGATCTTGGTCGTTAAAGTCCACAAATCTTCCGGAGAAAATACTGTCCAGCGCAAAAGTGTTGGCAAAGGGATTTATTACCGTTTCCTCATCTTCATCATCTGGAATGCCATCGCCATCAGTATCCGGGTCAAAAGGATTGGTCCCGCGTACTCGTTCTTCCTGGTCCGTTAACCCGTCGCCATCCTGATCGCTGTTTGGATCTTCCCTATCTTCCGGAGATTCCAATTCATCCTGCACCCCATCTCCGTCCCTATCTCGATTTGTAGCAGGGACCAGTTGATATGGGAGATAAAGGATTACCTCCTTCACGGTTTCGTTCTCGTTTATGGTATTATCATCATCATCGCTATCGGCAGTGTCCTCCCGCTGTTGGGAAAAGTTTCCAAAAGTTGGATTTCCCTGAAGGTTTGGAAAAGTAAGTTGAGAGGTAATAATAGCTTGCCGTCGTCCAAATACGCGGTCGTTATATACTCCAGCCTGGTAGAGGGGTAATTTGTTGGTTTGTACCGCCACTACTCTTTTGTTTGAAGCAAATACATCAAACTCCGCCTGACCCGTGTTAAAAGGTTCGTCGGGGACCACTCCTTCTCCCAGCGTGCTTAATTCTTCCTCACAAGAAACTAGAAAAATTCCAAAAAAAAAGGTTCCAGCAATAGCTGAAATCCATTTATAACTCCTCCTCATTTGCAATGGATTAATTCAACACCTGAGTTTTGTAGAAATTTGCATAAGCCTCATCCGTCTCCTGGAATGAGACATAGGGAAGCATTGGCTTATTTTGTTCAGTAATATAATCCACTAAACCTGATGGCACCTCTTCCGAGGCTAAAATAGCTGCATCAGAATAATCTACTGCCACCTTTAACAAATTATTATAGCTAGGTGTTTCCAGGACCGTTATTTTTTCTGTAGCTATCCCGTCAAAAGCGATTTTATCCTTCAGTTTTTTATCCAGTTCTCCTTCAAAGCCCTGCCCATAAACGGAAGTAACAATTTTACTGTCAGCAAAAATAGGTTCGTCAGCATAATACTCCCTTAAATAGAGTGGTAAGAGGGAAGCCATCCAACCATGAACATGTATGATATCCGGGGACCAATTCAGTTTCTTGACCGTTTCGACAACCCCCTTGGCAAAAAATATTGCCCTTTCGTCGTTGTCGGGAAACAAATTCCCATCCTTATCAGTGAAGGTTGCTTTCCTCTTAAAATATTCGTCGTTATCAATGAAATATACCTGGATACGCTCACGGGGTATAGAGGCCACTTTTATGATCAGGGGCATATCCATGTCATTAATGACCAAATTCATACCGGAGAGCCGAATAACTTCATGAAGCTGATGCCTACGCTCATTAATATTGCCATATCTTGGCATAAAAATGCGAATTTGACCACCAGCACTATTCACCATTCTTGGCGCTTCGTATGACATTAAGGAGACTTGGTTCTCGGGGAGGTAAGGCACTAATTCAGAAGATACGAACAATATCTTTTTACCATTCATACACACGATTTTTGTTCATCTAACCAAACGTAGCCGCAAAAGTACAAAAATTATGAACAATACCAGTATTTATAGTATTTTTGCACGCTTTTCGAAAATTCCATGGTAGTAGTCCGCTATAAAAAAGAACTGCAAGACACCCTGAAAATTTACAGGAGTGGCCGACAGAAAATAGGTTTTGTCCCTACAATGGGGGCCTTGCATCAAGGACATCTTTCTTTGGTGGAAAGAGCTTTGGCAGAAAATGCTGTTACAGTCGTAAGCATTTTCGTAAATCCCACTCAATTTGACAATCCCCTCGACCTCGAAAAATACCCCGAAAATCTGGAAAAGGATGTCTTACTTCTCGAAGAACTTTCCACTTCTATTATCGTTTTTGCTCCCTCTCCTTCGGAAATATACAATGGTAATATTGTGGCAAGATCGTATGATTTTAATGGATTGGAAACAGTAATGGAGGGGGCATATAGGGCCGGTCATTTTGACGGTGTGGCTACCGTTGTCGAACTTTTATTTTCGGCTGTAGCTCCGCACACGGCCTATTTTGGGGAAAAAGACTTTCAGCAGTTGCAAATCATCCGAAAGCTTACAGCGCTTCAAGAACTGCCGATAACAATAATAGGTTGTCCTATTGAGCGGGAATTCAATGGGTTAGCAAGAAGTTCACGTAATGAAAGGTTGTCAAAACCGACTAGAGAAAATGCAGGTTTTATTTATGCAGTATTGTTAACTGCCAGAAAAAAATTTGGCACGGAAAATGCTTTATTGATAAAGGATTGGGTAACATCGAGTTTTGCAGATAATCCCCTATTTGAACTTGAGTATTTTGAGATGGTTAACGAAGAAACCTTGGTGCCCCTAGCAGAAAAGAAAGAAAATATAAAATACAGGGCTTTTATTGCCGTTTATGCGGAGGGAATCCGCTTAATAGACAATATCGCTCTCAATTGAATACCTTTGCCCCAATGCAAATAGAAGTAGTAAAATCTAAGATTCATCGTGTAACAGTAACAGGTGCAGATCTCAACTACATCGGTAGTATTACTATTGATGAAGACTTGATGGATGCCGCCAACATTATTCGTGGTGAAAAAGTGCAGATCGTTAACAACAACAATGGGGAACGACTGGAAACCTATGCTATTCCGGGCCCAAGGGGCTCTGGGGAACTCACTTTAAACGGCGCGGCCGCAAGGAGAGTAGCAGTGGGCGACGTCTTGATCTTAATCACTTATGCCTGGATGGATATTAAAGAAGCCAAAACGTTTAATCCGGCCCTGGTCTTTCCCAATGAAGCGACCAACTTATTGAACTAATTTGTCCAAAACCTTAAAAAAAGCACTTAGAATTGCTATTCCCTTTTCACTGGGAATCCTATTAATTCTTTTCATTTATTACAATACCTCACCTTCCGATAGGAAGACAATCGTTCATAACATATCAAATGCTGACCCGCTTTGGATATCACTCTCTATTGGCATTGGGGTACTCAGTCATCTTTCCCGGGCCATTCGATGGAACTACCTTTTACAACCTTTAGGGTATTCCCCTAAAGTTAGCAATGGCTTTTTTATGGTTATGGTAGCCTATCTTGCCAATTTGGGTGTCCCGAGATCCGGGGAGTTTTTAAGAGCCACTGCCCTCTCCACCTATGAAAAAGTACCCTTTGAAAAAGGATTTGGCACGATAGTGACAGAAAGGGTAGTGGACCTGATTATGTTGTTGCTTATCATTATCGCCGCGCTTATGCTTCAAACGAATTTTATCCTTGGTTACCTGAATGAGTACGGCGTAAACCTGGCCTTTAGCATTTTAGCCCTGGTAGTAGGAATACTAGGTCTAATTGTCTTGCTCCGGTTCACAAGAAGGGCAACCTCCGGATTTCTTTTAAAGCTAAAAGTCTTTCTGGACGGAATGCTACAAGGGGTTGCAAGCATTTTAAAAATGAAAAAGGCACTGCCGTTTGTGTTCCATACGCTTTTTATATGGGGCTGTTATATTGCTATGTTTTGGGTAGTGAAATTCGCTATAGTAGAGACACAAAATATGGGCTTACCGGAACTGTTGGTGGCTTTTGTCGCAGGGGCTTTTGCCATGATGGCGTTCCCGGGGGGACTTGGAGGTTATCCGCTTTTTGTAAGCACCGCGCTTTCCTTGTACGGAATTTCGTCCAATTCCGGTGACGCTTTTGGTTGGATCATGTGGATCTCCCAAACCCTTATGGTCCTGGTGTTGGGAACAATATCTTTTCTGCTTTTGCCGTTATTGAACAAAAACCAATAAGATAGGCAATCCCATTTCTACACCCATGAAAAAGCTACTTTTATACTCCTTGTTAGGACTATTGCACCTAAGCCTCAACAGCCAGGTAAAAAAAGAGATCTTCGAGTCGTTCAAACTCCAGGAACGACGTGATGTTAGCTATTATTTCCCGGAAGGGTATACCGAAGAAAAAAAATATCCGCTCATCCTTGTTCTGGACGCCGACTATCTATTTGATCTTGTCATCTCCCATGTAAAATTTAACAGCAAGTATCACAGAATGCCGGAAGCCATTGTGGTGGGCGTTCATCAGGAGCAAAACGATTTACGTTGGGAAGATTGCGATTTTGAAGAAAGTACAGGACTCCCTACGGAAAAAGGGAAGCTTTTCTATGAGTTTTTGGGTACAGAGCTACTCCCCTATTTGGAAACCAGTTACAACACAGCTCCATTCAAAATGTTCATTGGCTATGATATCACCGCCAATTTCGGCAATTACTTTTTATTCAAGGATAAGTCCTTATTCAACTCCTATGTGATCATATCCCCTGTATTGGCAACAGAAATGGAAAGCCGCATCCCCTCTCGCTTGCTTGATTTGAACCAGGAATTGTTTTATAACCTGATCATTGAAAAGGAAAAATCAGAAGACAGGAACAGGATTTTGCAAATGAACAATGCAATTTCTTCCATCAGCCGCGAAAATCTTCACTATTATTTTGATGAATACGACAAAGCCGATCATCTTTCTATCGCTTCTTATGGGATAAGTCAGGTATTTGACAATGTTTTTAGCCTCTTCCAGCCCATTAGCCCCCAGGAATATCGACAAGAAATATTAGCTTCTAACGAACCTGTTTTCGATTACCTGAAAAACAAGTACGATAGAATTGAATCGCTCCTGGGCTACGAAAAGGCGGTTGAACTTAATGATATTATGGCCATATACGCCGGTAGTATCAAGAAAGATGATTATGAGTCGTTGAAACCCCTTGCCGAACTCTGTAAAAAAGAATTCCCGGAGACCATGCTTGGGTTCTATTTTGAAGGAGAATACCTCGAACTTCTGGGCGAACCTAAAAAAGCAATGAAAGCCTTTGAAAAGTCTTTCCTGATGGAAGAAATTGACTTTCTTACCAAGGATATGGCTTTGGAGAAAATTGACGCGCTAAAAGCAGATTTCGGGTACTAATTGTTTGCTATCTTCGTAAGATGGCGAAGACAAAAACCGCTTTTTTTTGTCAGAATTGTGGCGCACAATATGCAAAATGGGTAGGGCAATGTACTTCATGTAAACAATGGAATACCGTTGTTGAAGAGGTGATCCAAAAAGAAGAAAAGACCAATTGGCGATCAGTTTCCAACGCTACTCCTCGTACTTCAAAGCCGCTACGTATCAATGAAATTGATCCGGGAAACGAAATACGATGGGATACCGGAAATACCGAATTCAACAGGGTACTTGGTGGAGGCCTGGTAGCAGGCTCATTAACACTACTGGGAGGAGAGCCGGGAATAGGGAAGAGCACACTTCTCTTACAAATGGCCCTCAAATTGCCCTTTACATCCTTATATGTTTCCGGGGAAGAAAGTCAACGCCAAATTAAAATGCGGGCAGAGCGTATTCATCCGGCCTCCACAAACTGCTATGTACTTACAGAAACAAAAACCCAAAACATCTTTCAGCATATTGCGCGATTAGTACCGGATTTGGTTATTATCGATTCCATTCAAACGCTGCATTCCGACTATATTGATTCCAGCGCCGGGAGTATTTCGCAAATTAGGGAGTGTACCGCAGAGCTCATCAAATTTGCCAAAGAAAGCCACACCCCGGTTATCCTTGTAGGTCATATTACCAAGGACGGCTCCCTCGCCGGTCCAAAAATATTGGAGCATATGGTGGATACCGTATTGCAGTTTGAAGGCGATCGCAACTATGTTTACCGCATTTTACGTTCGTTGAAAAATCGTTTTGGGAGTACCTCGGAACTGGGGATCTATGAAATGTTGGGCGATGGCCTCCGAGAGGTCAACAACCCCTCCGAAATACTGATCTCCAACACCGATGAAGGGTTAAGCGGGGCGGCAGTAGCGGCAACCATGGAAGGCATGCGGCCCTTACTTATTGAAATCCAGGCGTTGGTTAGCAGTGCCGTATACGGGACGCCACAACGATCTGCCACAGGATTCAATGCCAAAAGGTTGAACATGCTGTTGGCCGTTTTGGAAAAACGCGCCGGCTTTAAACTGGCAGCCAAGGATGTTTTCCTGAACATTACCGGGGGAATTACCGTGGATGACCCCGCTATAGACCTTGCGGTGGTAGCCGCAATACTTTCCAGCAACGCTGACCTTCCCATTGAAAAGGGAGTGTGCTTTGCGGCAGAGATTGGTCTTGCAGGAGAGATCCGTCCCGTACAGCGTATCGATCAGCGAATAGTAGAAGCAGAAAAGTTGGGCTTTTCTATGGTCTTTGTTTCGAAAAACAATAAAATAGGGGTAAAAAGATCAAAGATAGCGATACAACAGGTTGCTAAAATTGAAGAAGTAGTTGCCCATCTCTTTGGTTAAAAATCCCTTTTTTTAGAAGTATATTTAAGCCAAAACCTTCAAAATGCGTTTACGGCTGCTTTTCGTATTAGGTCTTTGTATAGGCGCTTGTCAACAAAAGACAACGATTAATGATGATAAGGTATTTAACAATTGGCAGCATTATCTGGGTGATCCTTCAAGAACGCATTATTCGTCCATTTCACAAATTGACACAGCTTCCGTAGGTCAATTGGAATTGGCCTGGAGCTACAAAAGTGGGGGGCTTGATTCCGGGCGCATAACCCAAATACAAACTAATCCGCTAACTGTCAAAAATCGCCTGTACGGGGTGAATCCGGCCTTGGAGCTTTTTGCGCTAAATGCAAAGAGCGGTACGCTAATCTGGAAATTCAGTCCTAAAGCGAAGGACAATTCAGGTCTTGGTCTAAATAGGGGATTAAGCTATTGGCCCTCTAATAGTCAAGAAGAAAGCAGGTTGTTTTTTTCTTCAGGGTCCAAATTATACGCCGTTTCCGCCGAGAACGGAAATCCCATACCATCCTTCGGAAATGGGGGTAGTGTGGATCTAAGGGAAGGCCTGGGAAGGGATCCTGAAAAATTATCGGTTGTCTCCAACACTCCGGGTGCAATCTATGAGGATCTGTTAATTATGGGAACCCGTGTAGGAGAAGGCCCGGGAGCATCACCGGGACATATCAGGGCCTACAATGTGCTAACCGGGGCCATTGCCTGGACCTTCCATACCATTCCTCAACCGGGAGAATTCGGTTATGACACCTGGCCCGAAGATGCCTACAAAACCGTTGGGGGAGCGAATAGCTGGGCGGGTATCGCGGTGGATCATGAATTGGGCATTGCCTACATCCCAACGGGTTCTGCAGCTTTTGATTGGTATGGAGGTGATAGACACGGCGAAAATCTGTTTGCCAATTGTTTACTGGCACTAAACGCAACTACGGGAGAACGGCTTTGGCATTTCCAAATGGTCCACCACGATCTGTGGGACAGGGATTTACCTGCGCCTCCAAATCTTTTTGACATTCAGCGCGATGGGAAGTCCATTCCCGCAGTGGCACAAGTCACCAAAAGCGGACATGTTTTTGTATTTGACCGGGTAACCGGAGACCCGTTATTTCCAATTGAAGAACACCCCTATCCCCAATCTACTTTGCAAGGGGAAAAGGCGTTTAGCACACAACCTTTGCCTATTCAACCTAAACCTTTTGCACGACAACGCGTAACAGCGGATGATCTATACGCCCCCGATCGAAACGCTTTTGTGGACGATTTTGTCGACAAAGAACAAAATGCGGATTCTCCCACCGTTTTGGAAAAGTTTCAAAAGATCACTTCAAATGGCCAGTTTATTCCTATAGATACTACAGGTGTGCTATTGTATCCCGGAGCAGATGGGGGAGCAGAGTGGGGAGGCGCGGCTTTGGACCCGAGAACGGGGATCATGTATGTCAATTCGAATGAAATGGCATGGATCGTACGGATGAAAGCTGTGGGAAATGACAGTGGCGAGATGGCTCCCATTGGAGCTTCGCTTACACAAATTCATTGTGCGCGTTGCCATGGTGGAGCCCTACAGGGGTTAGCGGGTATTCCTGAATTGCAAACTGTAAAAAACAGATTGGAAGCGGATTCTGTTTATTCCATCATCAAAAAAGGGAAGGGCGCGATGCCTGGAATGCCGAATCTATCTGATGCTGAGATCCAGGCGATCGCCCGCTATGTTTTAGGGATGCGTGAGGAAACGGACCATCGGGTTGAAGCTACTTCAGTGAAAGTTCCCTATGCGGTAGCCGGATTTGGGCGCTTTAAAGACGATCGCGGATTCCCTGTGGTGAAACCGCCCTGGGGTACTTTAAATGCTATTGACCTCAATACCGGGGAATATGTTTGGACCGTGCCCTTAGGTCATGAAGATGCTATAGATGATCCTGATATTCCCGTTTCCGGAACGGAAAATTATGGTGGTCCGGTCATCACGGCTGGAGGGGTGCTTTTTATCGCAGCTACCAAAGACGAAAAACTACGGGCATTCCATATGAAAACAGGAGCACTCCTTTGGGAGACCCCTCTTCCCGCCGGAGGTTATGCCACCCCAGCCACCTATCAAGTTGACGGGAAACAGTTTTTGGTCATCGCATGTGGCGGGGGAAAAATGGGAACCGCTTCCGGCGATGAATACCGTGCCTATGCTTTGCCCAATAAAAATTAGGGAGCAGGATTAGGTATGGCGTTGTGAATGGCTTCTATCCCTTCCAAAACTTCATCGGACAACTCCACTTTAATGGAATCGATATTTTCCTTAAGTTGGTCTAGGGTCGTGGCACCGATGATGTTACTGGTTACAAAAGGTCTGGTATTCACGAAGGCCAGGGCCATCTGAGCCAGGGACATTTCGTGTTCTTTGGCCAGGTCAAAATAGGCTTGTGTCGCTTTTGTGGCCGTATCACCACTATAACGCGTATAGTTCGGAAATAAGGTAATACGGGCCTTTCTGGGCTGTACCTCTCCCAGGTATTTTCCACTCAACACCCCAAATCCTAATGGGGAATACGGGAGTAGTCCAATTTTTTCCCGAACCGAAATCTCGGAAAGACCTATCTCAAATGTCCTATTCAGCAAACTATAGGGATTTTGAATGCTAACCATTCTGGGCAGGTTCTTATGCACCTTGCTTTCTTCTAAAAAGCGCATGGTTCCCCATGGGGTTTCATTGGATAACCCAACATGTCGGATTTTACCTTCGTCGATCAAGTCCCGTAAGGTTTCCAGTACCTGGTGGATGTTGTCCTCCCAAAGATCTACATCCCCGGCGTTATACCCGCGTTGTCCAAAAAAATTGGTTTTACGTTCCGGCCAATGCAATTGATACAGGTCAATATAATCCGTCTGCAACCGCTTCAAACTCCCTTCAACAGCTGAAATGATGGACTCTTTACTAAATCCTGTTGTCCGAATGAACTTGGTGAAATCTGCACGACCGGCGACTTTGGTGGCCAGGATGATCTTATCCCGATTCCCGTTCTTTTTGAACCAACTCCCTATAAACTCCTCCGTAAGGGCATAAAGCTCTTTTTTGGGCGGAATGGGATATAGCTCGGCGGTATCAAAAAAATTGATGCCCTGGTCTACAGCATAATCCATTTGTTCATGGCCTTCTTCTTCCGAATTCTGACGTCCCCACGTCATAGTTCCCAGGCAAATTTTACTGACCCTAAGATTGGTATTGGGTATAAAAGCGTATTTCATAGGCTTTCAATAGTCAGCGGCAAAGGTACGCAAGACTTTGGCTACAAAATGCAAGAAATTGTTATGAATCGATCTCCAAAAGAATTGGGCAATGATCACTGTGTTTGGCTTCAGAAAGGATTACCGATCGTTGCAAGCGGTCCCTCAAACTTTCATTTACCATGGCATAATCCAAACGCCATCCCTTGTTGTTCGCCCTGGCATTAGCGCGGTAGCTCCACCAGGTATAGTTATGGGGGTCCTTGTTAAAAAAACGGAAGCTGTCTATAAAACCGCTGTTAATAAAATTGCCGATCCATTCCCTTTCTACCGGCAAAAAGCCGGAAACATTTTTATTCCGAACCGGATCGTGGATATCAATGGCCTGGTGGCAAATATTGTAGTCCCCGCATACAATCAGATTAGGATGCGTCTTTCGCAAGTTGTCCGAATAGCGTTGAAAATCGGCCATATATTTCAACTTGTGCTCAAGACGGGCAAGGTTTGTTCCCGAAGGCAGATACATACTCATTATAGAAAGATCACCAAAATCTACTCTAAGATTTCGTCCTTCTGCATCCATATATTCTACCCCGGTACCGTACTCCACATGATCAGGTTCTTTTTTGCATAATAGGGCCACACCACTATAGCCCTTTTTTTGGGCACTAAACCAATAATGGTGTTCAAAACCAATATTTTCCAAAGGCTCCAACTCCACCTGCTCTTTCATAGCCTTAATTTCCTGTATACAGACTACATCAGCGTCTACGGAGTTCAACCAATCTACAAAGCCTTTATTCATTGCGGCGCGAATACCATTGACGTTATACGAGACAATTTTCATATCTTTTCGATCAACATTTACCGCTAAAAATAACCATCCTTAACCGCTCCACATGGAAAAAAGCAAAAAACTTAAGCACTATACCTTAGGTAGGGCTTTTGCCATAAGTGGGATTAGCATGACCACTGTTGCTTTGGTTATCTATTTTTTGGGTGGGGCACCTTTTTACTATGCCATATTGTTCCTCTTGGGAATGGTCTTGGGCTTTATTGGGGCATTCTTCATTTTGCTATCCCTTCGAAAAAATGATTCTTGAGCAAATTTGACGGTCAACTCAATCTCCTTGGCTTTAATAGCTCAACCCATGCCCAAATGGGTACAGCGGGTTTTCAGAATCGTAGGGTACATCTTCCAGTTGTTTTTGAACGGCTTCCCAGGAAGAAGGCAACTCAAAAGGCATTTTTCCTTGTGGATTTGCCTCCCCAAACACCAATTTGGCAAGAACT
>JANQHL010000255.1 GCA_028277085.1 Flavobacteriaceae bacterium | reverse complement strand
TAAAGTAACTCCCAACAATATCCCATTCTTTTTCAAGCACGTTCTCGGAGGTGCCCTCCGCTATATTGTACCGTTGCAGGTACATGAATTCCCCGCCATCATTGGTGGTATAGTAAAGGTACTTTCCGTCTTTCGAAAAATCCTCTGCAGAATTACCGCTTTGATTTTCATTGATCTTTTTCATGGACTGATCAGCAACGGAATACAGGAACAGGTCTATGTCATTGGTATTAATGGGCTTTGAAAGCGCCAGATAGGTCTCATCATCGGAGATCTCACTAACATCAAATCCCTCATTGTTCTGATACAACATGGTAGAGGTAAAGGTGGCGATATCCATTTTGTAAATGTCCTCGTATTGCGGGTCCCGTTTGTTGGAGCCGAAGTAAAAACTTTTCTCATCTTTACTCCAACCGTAGAAATTGGCCCGGGCACCTTCGTCAGGGGTAAGGTTAGTAATCACACCTGTGGTATCCCTCAAAAAGATCTGATAGATCTCGTTGCCGTTATCATCCATATCAAACAGCATACGTTCATCATTGGGGAAATAACTAATAGCGTAAACCGTGGAACTATCCGATTGGGTAATGGGAGTAAAATCGCCTGTGCTGGTATTTACTTCATAGATATTGTAAATCCCGGTCCGATTACTGGAGACCATCAATTTGGAATTATCAGGAGAGAAACTCCCTCCAAACACACTTTCGTTATCCATCATTTGAGAGATGGTATAGGTTTTTAAAGTTTCGGCAATTGATGGTTCTTTCGGTGCTTCTTTGCAGCTCCAGATCAGGGCTATGCAAATGATCGCTGTTAGTTTTTTCATGATGTTCGTTTTTAGTTTAAAGTAAAAGTTTTAGTCGCTTTGAAGGGTGATAGATCCACACCTTCAATCTCCGTTCTATAAGGGTTCCATTTTTCACTGAAAAAGGTATTTGTGCTTTCCAAGGCGGATTGCAATGCCTCTTCCGCCAACCGTATCAATCTTCTTTCGGTTGCTGTAATCCCTGTTTTTCGGGTCCCACTATACCAATAAGCAGTGTTCAGCCGTTGCATGACGTTTGTTTCTGGATTTCGGGTAATACCCTGGCGTTTGTCTTCCTTACCGATGTATAGCGCCACCACAGAATCTATCTGTTTTACGATATCCCTGGAGGCTTTGATCTGGTCTTTGAACTTTTCTTCATCCAGCGCTTTCATCTCCTTTTGGAACTTAGCGGCTAAATCCTTGCTTTCTACTAACTGTTTCATCGCATCTGCAGCGGTCTGTATGTGCTTTTCCAGGGATTTGGAGGTGCTATACACTTCGTTAAGCGCTGCTGTGTTTACCTGTAACCGTGGATCGGTTTGTACAGTGATCCGGGTGGAATCCCGCATATCACCAAAAGACACTTTCACCATATATGTTCCGGGTTTGACGTCCGCACCGCCACGTTCCGGTTGGTTCTTTTTTTTATTGATCTTACGTTCCGGTCGATCGGGCCCTTTTTCGTCTAATCCCCAGTAGATACGATGGAATCCGGCTTTTTCCGGGGTTTTATATTTCAAGGTGCGAATACGCCGATCACCATCATAAAAATCAAATTGAATAGAATCTTTTTTCTGAACCCCACTCAATTTTTTTGCTTCCTCATTGGTTTCCTCCTTTTCTTCCGCTCCGTTGGCTCTTTTCTCTTCTCCTTCCTCGTTGGTCTTCTCATCCTTCTTTTTCTTGCCTTCTTTAAGATAGTAGGTGACCATTGCCCCCTGCTTTCTATTTTCTGCATTGTACAGGGCATCTCCGCCAAAACGGCTACCCGTTGCCTGTTGGTAAGCGGCCAAATAAGCCGTAGGACTTTCGAACAGTTTGACATCGTCCCGCAGTAGAGACATATCGTTAGCCAGGGCGCGTAAGGGTCGGATATCATCCAACACCCATGCAGCTCGTCCAAAGGTGCCGATCACCAGGTCTTCCTCACGCGGATGAATGATAAGGTCCTTGGTGGAAACCGTAGGAAACCCTTCGGTCCATTTTTGCCATTTGGCACCGGCATCGAAAGAGAGGTAAAGCCCGTCGTCCGTACCCAAAAATATCAAGTTGGGATTCTTTTCGTCTTCTACGATCGAAAGGGTGTAACTCTCCACGTCATTTTGATCTACAATGCGCGTCCAGTTTTTTCCGTAATCCCCGGTTCTATACGCATAAGGGGTATAATTAAATCTCCGGTAATCATTGGCGATCAACAACGCTTCCCCTTTATTGTGTCTGGAAGCTTTAATTTGCGGGATCCAACTTCCTTTGGGTAACCCCTTGATGTTATCGGTAACTTCTTCCCAGCTTTGACCCCCGTTTTGGGTGTAATGGACACGACCATCGTCGGTGGCTACCCAAAGCATATCTTTTTCTACCTCGGAAGGTTCAATGACCAGAATGGTACAGTAATTCTCCGCACCAGTGGCATCCATAGTCAAACCGCCACTTTCACTTTGCTTTTGTTTTTCAGGATCATTGGTGGTCAGGTCCGGGGAAATGATCTCCCAGGTCAGTCCCTTGTCCGTGGATTTATGAACAAACTGGCTGCCAAAGTAGACCGTAGCACTATCAAAAGGATCCTGCCCAATACCTGCATTCCAATTAAACCGTAATTTGGTATCGGCATTGGGAGGAGTAGGGCGCACCAAATAGTTGTTTCCTGTTTTCCAATCATAGCGTGACACAAAACCTTGTTGACTCATCGCATAGCCAAATTGGTTATCATCTTTATCAGGAACCACATCAAACCCATCACCAAAAGCGATTTCCTGCCAATAACTGTTTCGGATCCCCTGGGCACGCCAGACATAAGCGGGTCCGCGCCAGGAACCGTTGTCCTGCATACCGCCATAGACGTTATAGGGATATTCTTCATCCACGTTGATGTGATAAAATTGCCCCACGGGAAGATTACCGATGAACCGCCAGGTTTTTCCGCCATCTTTGGTAATGTTCATTCCCCCGTCATTGCCATCGATCATGAACTGGCCGTTCTCCGGATGGATCCACCAGGCATGATGGTCCGGATGAACACCATTATCCACTCCATAGGCCGGCATGAGTTGTTTGAAGTTTTTTCCACCGTCTTCAGAAACATTAACATAGGTGAAAATGGAATACACCCTGTTTTCGTTTTGGGGATCTACGTATATTTCTGAGTAGTAAAACGGGCGATTCCCTATATCATTCTTATCATTGACTTTTTTCCATTTAAAGCCGCCGTCTTCCGACTTGTAAAGCGCATTTTTCTTGGATTCAATTAAAGCATACACAATGTTGGGTTTGTTTTTTGCAATAGCAATGCCAATTCTTCCCAACTCTCCTTTAGGTAAGCCATCCTCTTCGGTTATTTTTTTCCAGTTGGTCCCACCATCGTGGGTAATGTAAAGCCCGCTGCCTTCACCACCAGATTTAAAGAACCAGGGATCCCGCTTGTGCTCCCATAGCGCCGCTATGAGTTTGTTAGGGTTCGTGGGATCCATAACAAGGTCGGCAACGCCTGTTTTTTCGTTGGCAAAAAGAACTTTGTCCCAGGTAACTCCCCCGTCGGTGGTCTTAAACACCCCGCGTTCCGGATGTACCCCCCAGGGAGAACCAATAGCACCCACATATACCGTTTTAGGATCGCTAGGGTCAATGAGTATCCGATGGATATGACGGGTCTTTTCGAGACCCATGGGTTTCCAGGTTTTTCCCCCGTCCAGGGATCTATAGACACCATAGCCACCATTAAGACTGTTTCTCGGATTGCCCTCTCCCGTACCGACCCAAATAACGGAAGGATTGGACTGCTGAATCGCCACAGCACCAATCGATGCAGTAACTTCTTTATCAAAGATGGATTCCCACTTGATGCCTCCTGATGTGGATTTCCACAAGCCGCCGGAAGCCGTACCTACATACATGACATCAGGATCGGACAGTACGACATCAATAGCGGTAACACGGCCACTCATACCCCCGGGACCAATGTTCCGGGGTTTCATATCCTGAACCAGGTCCATAGTAAATTGCTGTGCAAACAGGGAGATAGATGCGAAGAGCATCAAAAGCGAAAGTAGTCTTTTCATTTTCGGTAGTGAATTAATCGGCTAAAGATAACCGAAACCCTACGGCTGATTTCTTAAAGTGATGTTAAGGAAATTTGGGATTGGGAGTCGTAATGCCCATCTAAGAATACCGTTCTACCCCGGCCTGGCATGTCTGGTCTTGTTTGTACCACCATGGAATTATGGTGCCGAGAATACGGTATCATCGAGTAACTCTCTTAATAAGGCTAAGAAAAGCACAAATAAGGCTCTTTACTACAAAGAATGATGATATAGGATAGCGCAGAGAATCCCTAACTTAGACTAGTGGGATTAGATTCATAGATATTATCCCTGTTAGATGCAATTTGGATATGGAAACAAACACAATATATCTCGAATTTCTGGAGCGCAACAAAGTTCTTTTTAAATGCTGGTATCCCATCTCAAAAGAAAGGCTTTGGAAAGCCTTATCAGATACTGAGGAGCTCGGTCAATGGTTTATGAAAACCGAATGGGACTTTCAAGTAGGGGGCAAATTTAAATTTGAAGGCGGATGGGATGGCTGGATTGAAGTACTCCGTGAATTTGAGTGTATCCAGTGCAACAGTTCTAACAATGCATTCACAAGATTTGATTTAAAATCGGTGAAAAATGGCACGGAATTGCAGCTAACGGATCAGATTCCCGAAGATTTGGCCGCCCCACAGGATGATTCTATTTACAATATGCAGCCAGGAGGTAAAGGCACCCATTGGATAGGACTTTTAGCGGGATGGGAGGACTTTCTTCTGGCATTGACGTCTCATATCACCAATAAAGAAATCGAGGATCATTTTGATCGTCTTTGCGCAAAGTATAGTGCCTTTCTGAAAAAGAAATACGCGGCTACTGTTAGCGATGCCAACAAACAATAAGCACAATGGTTGGTAAGCATATCGCAACTTCCAGGCCATCGGCATTGGTACATCACATATTGATGGCCGTTCAAATTTTTTACAAAAAGTGCTTAAGAATACGCTAAAGTCCGTTAAATATTGATCGCCCTAGCCTTAAATGTGTAAACTTTGTTGGGTAGCACAACCGAAGTGCATCCTATTGCGTTATGCACAAAAAAAT
>JANQHL010000084.1 GCA_028277085.1 Flavobacteriaceae bacterium | reverse complement strand
CATCATGTTTGATGTGGCCCTGGAAAAACCGTTGTCCATCAATGTGGATGGAAAAAATAAAATGAAGCCCGTAGAAAACTATGGCGTAAAAATGCTTTCTATTGGGTTCTTCACACAGCCCAATCAGGCGGTGATCTGGAGAGGTCCCATGGCCAGTAAAGCGTTGAATCAAATGATTTTTGATGCACACTGGGGAGAGCTGGACTTTTTATTGTTGGACTTGCCTCCCGGTACCGGGGACATTCATTTGAGTATTATGCAATCCCTTCCGGTTACCGGAGCCGTAGTGGTGAGTACACCACAGGAGATCGCGTTGGCAGATGCCCGAAAAGGGGTGGCTATGTTCCAACAAGAAGCGATTAACGTACCGGTCCTGGGGATTGTAGAAAATATGGCCTACTTTACCCCGGAAGAACTGCCGAATAACAAATATCATATCTTTGGGAAAGATGGGGCTAAAAATCTGGCCACGGATTTGGGCGTACCCTTTCTTGGGGAGATACCTTTGGTGCAAAGTATTCGTGAAGCAGGAGACGTAGGCCGACCTGCAGCCCTGCAGACCGCAACACAAAGTGAGGAGGCCTTTGAAGAGTTGACAAAAAATGCTGTTCGGGAACTGGTACGCAGAAATAAAGATCTTCCGCCTACCGAGGCGATAAAGATTACTACAATGGCAGGTTGTGCTGCTGTAAAAGGAAAATAATTATGACAACGGAGGAGATAAAACTAAATGTAGAAAAGGCGCTGGACGAGATCCGTCCCTTTTTGCAAAGTGATGGAGGCGATATCGCTTTGGTCTCGATAGATAATGGTACCTCGGTCAAAGTGCGCCTTGAAGGCAATTGTATTGGGTGTTCCGTAAACCAGATGACATTAAAAAGCGGTGTGGAAATGACGATTAAGAAATATGTCCCTGAAATTGAAGAGGTAATTAACCTAAGTGAAGCCTGATTTTTGTAATAAAAAGGACATTCTCAAAACGATAGCTTTGCCCAAATTTTCCGGAAAATCATGATTACTACCGATATTTTAATTATTGGAGCAGGCCCTACTGGGCTTTTTGCCGTTTTTGAAGCAGGATTATTAAAGTTAAAATGTCATCTTATTGATGCCCTCCCACAACCTGGTGGACAGTGTGCTGAGATCTATCCGAAAAAACCGATCTATGATATTCCTGGTTTTCCTGAAATCCTTGCAGGGGAATTAGTGGATAACCTAATGGAGCAGATCAAACCCTTTCAACCCGGGTTCACTTTGGGAGAGCGCGCAGATACCATTGAAAAACTGGAAGATGGGACTTTTGTAGTCACTACCAATAAGGGAACCAAACACCAGGCTCCCATAGTGGCGATTGCCGGGGGGCTTGGAAGTTTTGAACCGCGAAAACCCCTACTAAAAAACCTCGAAAAATACGAAGATAAGGGAGTGGCCTATATCATCCGAGATCCGGAAGTCTTTCGGGGAAAACGGGTACTGATTGCAGGGGGTGGTGATTCTGCCTTGGATTGGACCATTTTTTTAGCTGATGTTGCGGAAGAGGTTACGCTGGTACATCGTAGAAATGAGTTTCGTGGCGCCCTGGATTCTGTAGAAAAAGTTCAAGAGTTAAAGGATCAAGGGAAAATCAATTTGATTACTCCTGCCGAGGTAGTTTCCTTAAAGGGAGAAGAGGTTCTTGAGGCTGTATTTGTCCGAATCAATAATAACCCGAACGAGGATATGAGAATAGCGGTGGATAATTTTATTCCCCTTTTCGGGCTTTCCCCAAAATTGGGCCCTCTGGCCGATTGGGGATTAGAGATTGAGAAGAACGCCATCAAGGTGGATAATACCCTCGATTACCAAACCAACATTCCCGGAGTATATGCTATTGGAGATGTCAACACCTATCCCGGAAAGTTAAAATTGATCCTTTGCGGTTTCCATGAAGCTACCTTAATGTGTCAAAGCGCCTACCAACGTATTTTCCCGGATAAAAAATATGTTATGAAATATACTACCGTGGGTGGAGTAGAGGGATTTGATGGCAGCAAAAAGGAAGCTCCCAAGGCGGTAGTTAAAGCGATTAAGTGACCTCCCCTCTAGAAAGAGGGGATTGAGGGGTGTGTTAAGATGATAGTTAAATACAATCCAAGACTTAAGGAATTAGCGAGACAACTTCGAAACAATGCTACCAAATCGGAAATTCGATTATGGCAAAAGTTAAAGCGTGGTCAAATGCATGATTACGATTTTCATAGACAAAAACCCATAGATGAATATATCGTTGATTTCTTTTGTAATAAACTGCAACTAGCCATTGAATTGGATGGATATTCTCATGAATTAGTTGAAGTTTGGGAGAAAGATGTTAAGAAAACTAAGCGATTAAATGCCTTGAATATAAACGTGCTGCGTTTTTCTGACCATGAAGTTTTGAACGATATAGAAAACGTACTTTTGGCCATAGAGGATTATATTGTTCAATTTGAGGAAAACGGGTTTACACCTCCCTTAGTCCCCGCCTGACTTGGACGGGCAGGCCTCCTTTTTAGGAGGGAGGTTTTATGTTAGATTTACTATCAAATAACAAAACAAAAGAGATTATTGAAATGACCAATGAGATTTCCCGACTACTCTACGGATTAATCAAATCAATGAAACCTAACTCCTAATTACTAATTCCTAGATCCTGATGGATGTAAAACTAAAAATAAAGGATCGCGAAGGGGTGCTACATGAGATAGACGCTCCCACGGATATGAATATGAATTTAATGGAGGTGATCCGCTCCTACGAGTTGGCCCCCGAGGGAACCATTGGGATATGTGGCGGAATGGCCATGTGTGCTTCCTGCCAATGTTATGTGAATTCTGAACATGCTATCCCGGAAAAGTCGGATGATGAAGAAGCGATGTTGTCCGAGGCGTTTTTTGTAAAAGATAATAGTCGCCTGGGATGTCAGATCCTCATTACAGAAGAGCTGGAAGGTTTTGAGGTGGAGTTGGCCCCGGAAGAACCTTAAATGCGGGCCTGATAGGTAAACAGGTGGTAATACCTCCCTTGAGTTGCAATCAGCTCCTCATGTGTTCCTTTTTCTGCAATTTCCCCTTTTTCAATGACCAAAATTTGATCGGCCTGGCGAATGGTACTCAACCGGTGAGCGATTACAAAGGTGGTCCTGCCTTTGGTAAGTTTTCCAAGACTTTTTTGGATTAAGGCCTCACTTTCGGTGTCCAGGCTTGATGTAGCCTCATCCAGGATCAGGATTTTCGGATCAGCTAAAATTGCTCTGGCAATGGCAATACGCTGGCGTTGTCCCCCGGAGAGCTTTACGCCGCGTTCCCCGATCAAAGTATCCAGGCCATCTTCAAAACGATTAGTAAACTCATCTACATAGGCTGCTTTTAACGCACTATATAGTTCTTCTTCAGATGCTTGTGGCCTAGGAAATAAAATATTCTCCCGAATGGTGCCCTCAAACAAAAAATCATCCTGAAGTACCACTCCTAAAAACTGGCGGAAACTGGTGAGATCTACTTTGGATAGGTCGTGACCATCAATGGTTATGGTACCCGTATCCGGATTTAGAAAACTGGCTGCTAAACTAGCAATAGTACTCTTACCGGAACCTGAACTTCCTACCAGGGCGATCACCTCGCCGGCATTGGCGGTGAAACTGATCTCATGTAACACTTCTTTGTCTTCTTCATAGGAAAAAGAAACACGATCGAAGACCATATCCCCCTTGACTTCAGTGAGGGAAATAGTTCGTTCTTTCTCCTGGGCCTCGGCGGTTTTGTTCATTAACTCCTCAGTTCGATCAAGACCCGCTAGGGCTTCCGTTAACTGACTGCCAATATTGCTCATCTGAACAATAGGGGCTACCATGAGTGCTAACAGAAAGGTAAATTCAAAATACTCGCCCGTGGTCAATTCGCCCTGCATCATTTTATAACCGCCATAGCCCATCATTATGCCCGTAGTGGCTCACCCGAGTAAAAAAGAAGAGGAACTTGTCATTACGGCTGTAGCCGTCAAGCTCTTTTTTACATTTTTGTAAAGGCGTTCCACGCCATTTTCAAAAACCTGTGCTTCCTGTTCCTCGGCATTGAACCCTTTAATAACCCGGATCCCTCCGAGGGTTTCTGTCAACCTTCCCTTAACCTCTGCGTTGATCTTTCCCCGTTCGCGAAAAACAGGTCGAATGATTTTGAAAGCTTTCAGTGCAATAATGGCAAATACCACCAAGGGAATAAACGTCAGTAAAGTCATCCCCGGGCTTATACGGAGTAACAAGATCAAGGATACGATCGCTGTGATCGTGCCCCCGACCAATTGTACTAAACCAGTACCAATCAAATTTCGGACCCCCTCAACATCACTCATGATCCTGGAGACCAGGGCACCGGATTTAGTGTTGTCAAAAAAACGTATGGGCAGAGAAAGCACCTGTTTCTGCACCTGTGCTCGTAACTCAGAAATCATATATTGGGCCTGGATGCTCAAAACCTTGGTCAACAGAAAAGACATAACGGCTTGAACCAAAAAGGACAGTACCACCACAAAAACAAGGACCTTTAAGAAGTCGTAGTTTTTATTAGGGACAATATCATCCAAAAAATACCGTAAGGAAACCGGAGCTACAAAGCTTGCTCCTTTGTTTATAACAATCAGGAGCAGCCCTAAGAACACCAGGTTCCGCCTTGGCCAAATGATAGTTCTAAAGGCCTTTAGGATACTAACTTTTTTCTCTGCCATGCTATCTTTTAAAAGAGCTGCAAGATAGTTCAAATACTAACGGGTCGATAAGAGTGTCCTTGGAGCTATTGATTTCCCAGATAGATTGGGAATAGTATCTTTAAACCAACAAAAGATCATTCTAAAGTATGCGAACCGTATTCTTCATCTGTATTGCCCTAATTAGTTCCTGTAAAATGTCTGAAGCTCTTTCCGAGGAGGAAAAATGGGTAGCCCAAGCTGAAAACATAACCATTATCCGGGATGATTTTGGAGTACCTCATATTTACGGCAAAACAGATGCCGATGCTGTTTTTGGATTACTTTATGCGCAATGCGAAGATGATTTTAACCGGGTAGAACAAAATTATATCTGGGCTACTGGCAGATTGGCGGAAGTTGAAGGGGAAGAGGCGCTTTACAGTGACCTTAGGGCTAATATGTTCATGACAGAGGAGGAAGCCCGGGCAAAATATGACGATGCCCCGGACTGGCTAAAGCAGCTCTGCGATGCTTTTGCGGATGGGATAAACTACTACTTGCACACACATCCGGAAGTCCAACCCAAATTGCTCACCCGTTTTGAGCCCTGGATGCCCATGTATTTCAGTGAAGGGAGCATAGGCGGAGATATTGAACGCATCTCGACCCGAAAGATTAAAGCCTTCTATGAAAGTGGAATGGCCGTTCCGGAGATGGAGGTATTGCAATTGGAAAAAGAACAAGAAATGGCTGAACCCCAGGGGTCCAATGGAATTGTGATCTCCGGTCAGTTAACACAATCCGGGAATGCCATGCTGTTGATTAACCCCCATACTTCCTTTTATTTCAGGGGGGAGGTTCATGTGGTAAGTGAGGAAGGATTGAATGCCTATGGTGCCGTAACATGGGGACAATTTTTTGTATATCAGGGCTTTAATGAAAAAACAGGGTGGATGCATACCAGTACCTATACGGATGTGATGGATGAATTTAAAGAGACCCTGGTGAAGAATGATGGAAAGCTATTCTATCACTATGGGGAGGAATTACGACCGCTTGATTCCTTGGAGGTGATATTGAAATATAAAGTGGGGGAGGAACTAAAAGAAAAGGGTTTCCCGATATACCGTACCCATCATGGTCCCATTACCCATGCGATAGCAGGGCAATGGACGGCTAGCGCTATGATGTGGGAACCGGTAAAGGCACTGGAGCAATCTTACATCCGAACGAAACAGGAAGGTTACAAAGGGTTTCGGGAAATGATGGATATCCGTACAAACTCTTCCAACAATACGGTTTATGCGGATGCGGAGGGCAATATTGCCTACTTCCATGGCAACTTTGTTCCCAAAAGGGATACCAGTTTTGATTACACCCAACCGGTAGCTGGAAGTAACCCCAGCACGGATTGGCAGGGGTTGCATACCGTGGATGAAAACATACTCGTCTTGAATCCTGAGAACGGGTGGATCCAAAATTGCAACTCTACCCCCTATACCAGCGCCTTAGAATACAGCCCGAAGCGGGAAGATTATCCCAAATATATGTCTCGGGACCAGGAGAATTTTAGGGGGGTGCATGCCATAGGGCTGTTAAAAGATCGAAGTGGATATACCTTGGATAGTTTGATCCAACTGGCGCATGATCCGTATTTACCGGCATTTAAGACCTTAATTCCCGGTCTTATCAAAGCGTATGATAATAGTGATCAGGATAAATCGGTACTGCGGGAACCGATTGAGGAATTACGCAATTGGGATTACAGGACTTCAGCAACGTCTATCGCAATGACCCTGGCGCATTACTATGGGACCAAATGCTATCAAAAAGCTAAAAGACCAGCTGGACTGTATGCCATGCAGTTAGTACAGTATTGGGGAGGGGATTCCCCAGAAGCCGAAAGATTGAATTTGTTCAAAGAGGTAGTGTTGGAATTGAAGGACCAATTTGATACCTGGGAGGTACCCTGGGGTGAAGTAAACCGTTATCAACGATTGAATGGTGACATTCGTCAAGCTTTTGATGATACCAAACCCAGTATTCCCATTAGTTTTGCCAGCGGAAGATGGGGCGCCCTTGCGGCTTATGGTGCGCGTTACGACAACAATACCAAAAAGATCTATGGCACACGGGGGAATAGCTTCGTAGCCGTGGTAGAATTTGGAGATACGGTAAAAGCAAAGACCATTTTGGCCGGAGGGCAAAGCGGTGACCCCAATTCTCCTCATTTTGACGATCAAAGTGATAGGTATGCGAACATAGAATGGAAAGACGCAGCCTTTTACAAAGAAGATGTTCTGCAGCGAGCGGAAGCGACCTATAAGCCTGGGGAGAGAAAATAGTTTTGTTAGGAGTTAGGAGTTAGGAGTTAGGAGTTAGGAGTTGGGAGTTTTGTTTGAGCCTTATCCCTATTCCTGTTCTTCTTCAAGACTTGGTTCCTTAACCACGATAAGACTGGCTTTAGAACCGGTAGAGAGGTTCCACTTATTGTTATGAAGAACTTTTCCCGCTTCATCAGTAACCACGATCTGGGCGGTATTGGGACCTGATGACCCTTGGTTGAGCGCTTCAAAGTCCAGACGGTTAAAACCTTCTGCCAAATCCACGTTTACGCCTTTAAAGGCCCCGGATAGCAGCATGTTATATTCCACTACCTCGCCGTTTAGGTAAATCTTTACCCGATCTCCATCTACATATTCATGGTCCCTGCAAACCACTCCGACAAATTTGGCGTTTGTTTTGAAATCCCCAAGGTATTGGTCGCCAAAATGCTTGTTGCTGCCTTTTTTTTCCCGTTCTCCAACTTTAGGATCAATTTTGAGGTCGTGTCCTGCCTGCAATAGTTGGCGTTCGGGAAGCATTTTTATGGTACGCTCTTTGGAAATTAAATCCTTATCCAGTACCGAAGGCATACGTAAAACAGTGCCCTGATTGCTGGGGAGGGCGTCCAAATTGTTTTTCCTGCCGATTTCCAAAGGTTTTGTAGTCGGCAAATCCCCTTGCGCAGCTAAAGTGAACGCGAAGCCACAAAATAGGATAACTAGGAGATAAGGTTTCATAGCAAATTGGTCGACAAACTTAAATAAAGTTAACAATTACCGCGCCAAGGGCTTAATAAAGTGCTGTTAAATTCGATGTTTTCCCTAAAGTTCGGTTAAAATCGAAAAAATGCTATAGTCCTGAAGTAGTATGGAATGATGGTTGTTGCGCTTTCACTTTAACTTTTAAACCTCTAAAAAATGAAAAAAAACGTACTCTTCGTTGCGCTTCTAACTTTGGGAGTAACAGTTGCTCAAACGGATCAAACGGATCGATTAATTATTGAAAAAGGGACCTGGAATGTAACAGGGAATGTATCGCTAAGGTCTGTTGGGATAGATACCGGGGGAGAATCCTTTTCAAACTCTAGCGATTTCAATTCGTTTTCGTTTAATCCTTCGGCAGGATATGCGTTAAGCAACAATTTCATCGTTGGTTTGGGATTGGGGTATGGGAGAAGTTTGAACGAAGATAATAATACCGATTCTGATGGATTTATTAGTGAATTTGAATCTGAAACGACTACCTATAGCATCTTTCCCTATGCACGTAAATTTTTTAGTGTAAGCCCAAATTTTGCGTTCTTTTTGCAAGGAGAGGCCAGATATACTAATAATTCTAGTGAATCAGATAGAACTTTTGACGACACTACTACCAACTCTGATTCTGAAGGAGAATCTTGGTTTTTTGGGATTCGACCCGGTGTAACCTATTTTGTCTCCAAACGTTTTGCCCTGGAGGCCAATTTAGGAACCTTAGGATATACAACAACCAATTCGGAGGGTGGCAATAATGGAGGACCCACTACGGAAAG
>JANQHL010000083.1 GCA_028277085.1 Flavobacteriaceae bacterium | reverse complement strand
ATACCGGGGTCAACTGGATAGTCTTTGAGGCGGCCTATAACAAGGCCACAGAGTTGTTTTCGGTGTATCATTAGGGGAACAAAGAATTACTTGTAGATGGTTTTGCGTATAGTTTTACTCACCTATCCATTCATATTTAACCGTTCTGTTTTGTTCTTTTGATGCTTTAGTGAAACCAGCGATATAATCCTTTAAGTACTCTTCATCATCAGAACATTTTTTTTCGTGTTCACAACCTTTCCTTCCTGATTGAAAGCGGATATTACTACGCACATTTTTCCAGACCTTTCATGGGCTTTTTTTTATCAGTAACTTCTTCTTTTAAGGGTTCTTTGTCCATAAGCTTGGCTTTACCCGGGTTTGCAGACCTATCAGGAGCTATAGTATTATCAATAACTTCTTGGTTTACAGGTTCTTTATCCGTAAGCCTGGCTTGACTTGGATACAAGTAATTACCGAGTAACATCATAATAACCAATGTTGCTATACCTCCGGTTAAACCAACCTGAATAGGAGTATTCAACAACGGGATGTCTAAGTTACCATTCGCCTTAGCTCGACCTCCCAAAAATCCGGTGCCAGCTCCAGTAGTAACCGCTAATATTGCAATAACTAAAAATCTGCTTTCTAAAGGCACCTGTTTTCCTGAGATTACGGCAATCAAAACTAGGGTCATCAGAAAGAGTATAGATATTCCTATCAAAGATGTTCCTACAATTAGGATCCATTTTGGTGATTTCGAAGTTGTCATTTTTTGTGTTTTAAAATCTCGTAAAGGTTTGTTTTATAGGTAATTGTATAGCTTGTAATAAAATTTGTAAACACACCGCAAGCTGAAAGTCCAAGAGTACTTTTAGAATTAAGTAAGTTCATGCAACTAATCGCATACCATGTTAGCAGTAGTTATTTAGTATTCTAGTTCTTTTCTTACTCCAAGGAAGTACTTATCAGGGTTCAGTACCCTCTGGATACTGGAACAAAATTTTCTTTTGGTGCGCATAATTTTATCTTTCAAAGGCTTATTAACAGTTTGGTCTATGTAGCTGAATTCCTTATCTAAAATTTTATAGCAAAATTTTAACTGACTTATGGGTTCTCTTGTAATCCCTTGAAAAGCATAAGGCTTGTGATGTCCGTATTTGTCTTTGTCCGTATTTGGGAGAAAAAACCTTCCTTTGTCTATATGACTCGAAAGTGAGCTAAGTAGTTCGATTCTTTTTAAGAAAAAGTTGTCAGAACGGTTGGGGTCAACTTCACATAAATGTCCTATCTCACTCAGAATATCTAGTGCTTCGTCAGCCCATTCTTTTAGTTCGTTATTAAGGTTTCGTATTGTATTAATTGAATTAATCCTTTCCTTAACTTTTTCAGCCTTGTATGAGATTATGTAAGTTATAAATGTCCAAATGCCGCCAATGATCGTAAGCAGCAAAGTATATGTTACTTCACGCTTCCACTCGAATAAATAGTCCAATTTTTCCATATGTAGTTACACTTATTACAATTACAGGTCACAAGCTTATGTGACTATTAATCATAATCTGATCTTTATTATGAACTGCTTTGGGGGGAGTAGGTTAGGGATTCCTAATATAAGGGACATGCGCCAAAACTGTTTACAGAAAACCCGTAAAAAAACTAGGGGTTTTCGTCAAAATCAACCATCGTTATTGACAATATCTAAGGAGGCAAAAAACGGAACATCATAAAAAGCTGTGCGAAGTTCCTGCCAAAGGCAGGCAAATAAAACTTCGCATCAAATCGCTTTGTTATACTGCTGCGAAGTGACACACTTCGCAGAGTGGGTTAGTTTTATCTGTACTTTCAAAATAACAAAAAGGGGCAACTGACTGAAAAAGCGGATTGTGTGATTTGTTAGCTAGAAATGATTCATTTCTCGAATTTTTAGACCGGGCCAACTTTTTCAAACAATTGTTTTATTTTTCCTTTTTCAGACGCGGGTACTTCTTCCAATAGTTTGTAATACAAATGAATAAACACTTTAGGCTTTTCCGGACTTTCTCTGATGAACGCTAGTATCAAGTTGTTGAATTGGGTTTTACCCATTGTTTTTTGCAATTCATGTAAAGCGATGGCGCCTTTATGGGGTTCCAAATAATCCGCACCGTCTGAATAGATCAGCGGGGGTTGATTATTGGGTTCATTGGCTTGATGCAAGCCTATATAATCCCTTTTCTTTTCCAGTACCTGTGCTAAGGCTTCTTCCCCCATTTCCTTCTCAAGCACTTGAAGACCTATTGCCTCGGGCAGGGCTACAGTAAGCATTTCTGCGCCTTGTACGTTGGCAATATTCATGTTTTCCTGTACCCAATGTTTCGCTAATTGCGTAACTGTAGATTGAAAAATATATCCGCGTTCTTTCATACCGACGGTATCTGCATACCACCCTTCTCGTTCGGAAATGGCTATGCCATTTGGATATGCAAAAAACTCCCCCTGGTAATACGGTATTTCAACTAAGCGTACTTCTCTATAGGGGTAGCCTTCAAATTCCTGATTTAAATAATGAATGCCTTTTTTTAGCGCAGTACCATATAGATCAACATTAAAAGGATGTTTGGGGGAGGGGAGTACGACGATCTGAGTTTCTCCCTGGACAAACCTATGCTGTTTCACTTGCGTGCTTCCCAGCGTCCAATTAAAATAGGAGGGCTTGCTGATCGCATACGTTCTTAACGTCCTACCGTTTTCCTTTGATGTGCTTACCAACCTTCCCGGGGCGAAAGGGGTTTGATTCCCTGTTGTGGAAATGGTTATAGTTGCCGTTACCCTGTCGGCATCCGGGGCAAAAGGATTCTCCTGCAATGCTTTTTTGTCCGTTATCGACGGATATCGGGAATCCCATTTGGGTAATCCATGTTCCGAACGTACCCGATTTTCATCCAGTTCTCTATCCGGGCAATAACCAATTACCGGAAGATATTCGTGAATACCTCCGGTGGTGCCATTGGCCATTAAGTCTGCCTGAGGTTCGCCACCACTTTGTGAAAAGCCCGTATATTGCTTTTTCATTTTTAATCGGATACGCGTACTGTCTCCTGGAGCCATAGCTTTGTCAAAGGCAATGACAGAAACGCGCTGTACCGAATCTTTTTTGATCAAGGCTAATGTTTCTCCTTCCTGTTGAACGGAAATGAGGGAAACAGCTTGTTTCGTATTTAGGAACAGCGTATCAATCCATTCCGTAGCGGGGTTAGTTAAAAGTACTTCGGCAACATATTCGACTTTCCGTTCCTCAGGAAAGATATCAAAGCGTAACGCTATATGTGTGTATTTTGGATGGGCTTTATCCGCCAAATAACCATAATTTCTTTCATAGGCAGCGTCCCGTTCCTCTAGTACCGCACTTGGCGTAAAATTTCCTTCTTTGTTAACACTTTTGATGATAAATGATTGTAATACAAAAAAAGCAACGATCGAAGCTACTACAGTAGTTTTGCCTGCGAAGTTCAATTGTTTGCCACCAAATTTTAGCTTGGTGATCCAGCTTTTTCCAACACCCCTATCCCAAAAATAAATACCTAAAAGTATGAAGTCTATAGCAGCAACGGTCCACATTAAAAAGTACCAAACCGCCGAAGTATACCAAATGCCGTATTCACTAATTTCCGAATAATCTTCCAGTCCCGGTACAGCGGCATAGGCAAAAATTACTTGTTCGGCCAGACCTAATTCGAAGGAGAGGATGGTAAACAGTAATGCGCCAACGCTTAAAATATGGGTCAAAAACCGGTTGCCAGTGAGGCCGGCGACAAAAAAGACAACGGCTATCCAAAGTACATAGGTTAACCAACCCCAGTTGTACCCTAGCATATCATAGGCAAAAAGACCAAACTCTATAAGTGATGCACCACCAGTTAAAAGCTGCACGACAATGCCGATCACCATAAAGGTAAATGCCAGGATAAAGGCCATGCCTGAGAGCGCCAGAAAACGTGAAAATTGGGTTACCCATACTGGTACGGATGCTTTACCCGT
>JANQHL010000046.1 GCA_028277085.1 Flavobacteriaceae bacterium | reverse complement strand
CGCCTATGAGAATGCGTCCGATATTGCCAGGGAAGAACACGTTCCCGTGCTTATCCATGTTACCGAACTAACGCAACCTCAAGGACATTCTACCTCGGGCTCTCATGAACGCTATAAAAGCCCGGAACGGTTGGAATGGGAACGCGAAAACGATTGCAATAAGCGTTTTAGAGAGTGGATCCTGGAAAACAATATTGCCGACGAAGACTCCCTAAAAATTATAGAAAAACAATGCAAACAAGAGGTGCGCAACGCCAAAAAGGAAGCCTGGGCTGAATTTCTGGCACCCAATTTGGAAGATAAGAAAGCATTAGTTGCCCTGCTGGATGATTTAGGGGAACACAGTGCCAACAAAACCTTTGTCAATAAAGTAAAAAACGATCTTATTGCGATTGACGAACCCATTAAAAAGGATATCGCTTCCCACGGCAGAAAAGCATTGCGCTATGTTACCGGAGAATCCAGTGTAGCGTTGCAAAAGCTAAAAGATTGGATTGCCGAATATTTGGAACAAATGCAGCCGGCTTACAGTTCACAACTATTCAACGAAGCAGAGGGCAATGCTGTATCCATCGAGGAAATCGCGCCAAAATATGATGATGACACATCGGAAACGGTAGATGGCCGGATTATCCTGCGCGATAATTTTGACAAGCTCTTCGAAAACTATCCGGAAGCGATGGTTTTTGGTGAAGATACCGGAACCATCGGGGATGTCAATCAAGGTTTAGAAGGGCTTCAAAAAAAATACGGTGCCTTGCGCGTTGCGGATACCGGTATACGGGAAACCACCATTATTGGACAGGGGATTGGAATGGCTATGCGAGGGTTACGCCCTATAGCAGAAATTCAGTATTTGGATTATATCTTGTATGCTTTACAAACCCTAAGTGATGACCTCGCAACATTGCGGTATAGGACAGTCGGGAAGCAAATCGCCCCGCTGATTATCAGGACGCGTGGACACCGATTAGAAGGAATCTGGCATTCGGGATCTCCTATGGGTGGATTGGTACATCTTTTACGAGGAATCTACATTCTTGTTCCAAGGAATATGACCAAGGCGGCAGGGTTCTACAATACCCTGATGAAAAGCAACGAACCTGCACTGATCATCGAAAGTCTTAACGGATATCGTTTGAAAGAACAAAAACCTACTAATCTCGGTGAATTTTGTACCCCCATAGGAGTGGTAGAAGTGGTTAGAGAAGGTGCCGATATCACCTTACTTTCTTATGGCTCTACGCTTCGAATGGTACAAAAAGTAGCCAAAGAACTTCAGGAAGTTAGCATAGATGCCGAGGTAATTGATGCCCAGAGCTTGCTGCCCTTTGATATCGATCACAAGGTGGTCGAAAGTATTAAGAAAACAAACCGACTTCTCATCATAGATGAGGATGTGCCCGGAGGATGTTCTGCCTATCTTCTGCAGGAGATTTTAGAAAAGCAGGGAGCTTACCGATACCTGGACAGTGCACCACAAACACTTACAGCAAAAGCGCATCGTCCGGCCTATGCCACCGATGGAGACTACTTTTCAAAACCCAATAAGGAAGATATCTTTGAGAAGGCATATGAAATTATGCACGAGTCGGATCCCTTAAGCTATCCTTCACTGCGATAACAAAATAACTCCGGTAATTGGAGATTTTCGTTTATTAGTTTTTGATAAGACGCCTGGTTCGCCCATAGTCTTCCCCTAAGAAGTCTGGGGAAATAATTATTTTAGTCCAAAAGGATTACATGTTTTTATCCTTCCCGGATTTCAATATTTGGAGCACCCCTTTGCTTATTCTCACATTACAAGGATTAATTTTTGCTGGTCTTTTGCTATACAGGTATCTGAAAACCAGGAATTCATCCGATCTGTTCCTCTTTCTTATCCTCATTATTACGTGTTACCATCAAACTTGCTATACTGTCGGTTTCATGGGGTGGTACGATACCTACAGAAACACCAAGATCAACTACGCTCTGATTTCCCTTTCAGTCGCGATTTTACCTTTGATCTATTTCTACGTGAAATCCCTTACCATGTCCTCTTTCTCCTTTAAAAAAAGGGACTGGCTACATTTTTTACCCGCTTTCACGGTCATTTTCTACAGGGTTTTCATTTATGCTTATGATGCATTTCAACCAGGGTTTAGTGACACGCAAAATGGCTACTTAAAACTGAGTTTGGACGAACCCTACTTTCAACCTATCTACGCAGTATTTGGATTCCTACAGAATTTGCTTTATCTGGCCTTTACTTTTCAGTTGTTCCACAGCTACAGAAAAAGGATCAAAGCCTATTTTTCCAATACCTATAGGTTGGAGTTAAACTGGATCTTGTCTTTTCTAGTTCTCTACACAACATTGTACTTCTATGACCTTGCTCAAACACTAATTGCGGAGTATGTGGTGGAGTTGAGTTATACCCAACGTTGGTGGTTAACACTGTTAACCGGTTTAGTGATCATTTATGTAGGGATAAAAGGTTATTTTACAGATACCTCGCAGTTAAAGAAACTAAATTTTAGCTTTACCCCTTACCCATCAGGAATTCCGGAAGCATCCGATAATCCACAAAAGAGTGTACCGCCAGAAGCCCTGGAAGAGCTAAAGCGCCTAATGGAAACTCAGAAACCCTATTTGGATCCTGAGCTAAACCTTGAAGATTTAGCAAAAATCTCTAATATGAACAGGGCCCAACTTTCGGAAACCATCAATAGTGGGTTTGGCAAAAATTTTAACGACTTCGTCAATCAATATCGGATAAATGCGTTTAAGACCATGCTAAAGGCAAACAAACAGGACAAGTTGTCCTTGTTAGGCATTGCTTTTGAATGTGGTTTTAATAGCAAGGCTACCTTTAACAGGGTGTTTCGGAAACTTACCAATCAGTCCCCCACGGAATATCTAAAAGTTCTTTCCTAGCCCCTTCAATAATCTCAAATTTAAGACGTCTCAAATCGTATTTGATACTTGATAATACAATTTGAAGCGCAAGACTTTTAAGTGTTTTTCAATTTTGATCCAACAAAAAATTTCAACCTTATGAAAAACATTTTACGAGTTTTAGTAGTGCCAATACCACAACACTGGATAGCTGATCTGTTTTTTGCCATCACCCGATTTGTATGTGGTATGTTGTTGGCACTGGACTTTGGGGCTTCAAAATTTGGGATGCCCTGGACCGACGAGGGTCAAAACCTCAACTTGTTTGAGGTAGCCGCCTGGTTTCCAAAGGATGTGGCTGAGTATGGAGGTATCTTTGCTGCTATGCCCATTTTCTTTGCCTGGATGGGAGCCTTTAGCGAGGCGGTAGGTGGCCTCTTCTTGGCTTTCGGTTTTAACACCAGAGTAGCTGCCTTTCTAATCGCCTGTACAATGTTGGCGGCTATTTTCTTCCAAAAATGGGGTCAAGGTACTTGGGGGATGCTTCCCGCCATGGGTTTCCTCTGGATCGCTATGTACCATCTTTACCTAGGCTCCGGAAGATTTGGAATGGATTACCTGATTTCATCATTCATCTTGAAAAAACAAACCGTATGAAATGGGGTATTACCATAGGATTGATCTGTATCCTGTTGGCTGTGGTTTCCAGCTGTGTGCAAGAGGAACATGTAAAAAAAATAACTTTTGGAGTGGATTTGAGCAACTATGATTCCATTACCGAGGTAGGAATTCGCGGGCAGTTCACTTCCCCTCCCTGGCAGGTTACTATTCCGATGTCGGATGCAGATAACGATGGTTTCTTTGAGGTAACTGTTGAGCAGAAGACAGCGCAATCCGGTGTTGAATTTAAATTCGTACTCGATAACGATCGGTTTGAATTGGAGGGCAAACCCAATCGAAGGATCCGATTTAACTACCAACCAGAGGTCATTCGATATACCGGGGTTTTTGATGAAGGAAAGGGAACGCAAGAAAACCTTTAGGGGATAACAGTTAACATACTACACGCCTTATGATGATTTTTGTCTCAGTAGCTTGATCGCCTTAAAACAGGGCTGTTCTTTAGATGCTGTCGCCACTCGGAACTACTAAAAACTCTTTTCTACCCTATGGAAAAGGGTTCGTTTCTACCTTTATCATAATAATCGGTAAAAGATAACAATGAAATTATACTTTTGCACAGATTACAATTCCCCCAAAAAATGAAAAATAGTCTTCTGGCATCTGTTGGTCTGGCGATTTTACGAATTGGCGCCTCCGCAATGATGCTTACCCATGGTTTTCCGAAATTTCAAAAACTTATTTCTGGTGATTTCCAATTTGCCAACCCTATCGGTATTGGTGAGAGCCCATCCTTGTTCCTAACGGTAATAGGTGAATTTATTGCTCCTATCATGATCATAGTGGGGTACAAGACCAGGATAGCCACTATCCCTACTATATTGACCATGCTTGTAGCTGCTTTCATTGTGCATCGCGCAGATGCCTTTGGTCAAAAGGAACTGGCATTGTTATATGCAGTTGTTTTTACCGCTGTGTTCCTAGTAGGTCCAGGAAAATATAGCGTGGACAAACGTTAATCAAAATACTAAAGCCAAAAGTTCCTTAAGTAAATCGGTTTGGCTGGCATTTTGTGTACCCAAACCTTTTCCCTTCATGTCCAGTTCCCGCAGACCGGAAATGATACGGCTCACCTGCTTCATGCTATAGTGTTTCGCTGCAGACCTGTATTCTCCCACAAAGTAGGGATTCACCCGTAGTACCTGGGCCACAGACCTTGGAGAATGGTCATTTAAACCGTGATACTGCAACAACTGCGCAAAAAAATTGTGTAAAAGTGTAATCGTGACTACAAACGGATTTTCTTTAGGATTCTGGGAGAAATAATGAATAATGTTACTGGCCTTTTTGATATCACCTTCGGCTATTGCTTTTTTCAGTTCAAAATTGTTGTAGTCTTTGCTAACCCCTATATGTTTTTCAATCAATTCCTCTGTGATAGCTGAGTTTTTTGGGACAACCAAAAAGAGTTTCTGTAAATCGTTATCTATTTTACTCAGATCCGTTCCCAAATATTCTACTAACAAGGCCGCTGCTTTTGTTGTAATGGTATACCCCCTACCGGAAAGTACCCTTCTAATCCAATCGACCACTTGATTTTCGTATAACTTCTTACTTTCAAAAAGTACTCCCGATTTAAGAACTGCGCTATGGAGTTTTTTTCGTTTGTCCAGCTTCTTATATTTATAGCATATCACCAAGACGGTAGTAGGTTGTAAGTTGGCAGCATAATGGACCAGTTGTTCAATGGTTCTTGAAAGATGCTGAGCCTCTTTAACGATCACCACCTGCCGTTCGGCCATCATAGGATATCGCTTCGCATGAGCTATTATCTCATCTATTGAAGTTTCTTTCCCGTAAAGCGTAACCTGGTTAAAACCCTTTTCTTCCTCAGAAAGTACAGTGCTACCAATGAATTCCGCTATTTTGTCAATATAATAGGGCTCTTCCCCCATTAAGAAATACAAGGGTTTGACCAGACCGGATTTTATTTCTTCTACAATTTTACGGACTTCCTCCATCTCAAAAAAATACAGACTTTTGTGACATGCAGCCACTCAATTTTCCAAAATTCGAATTCCGATTTAAAAGTACCGAAAATCAACTCCATATATTTGACATCATCCGAAAAAAATTTGTGAGGCTTCATCCGGAAGAATGGGTACGGCAGCATGTCATCCACTATCTTATCTTCATAAAAAAATACCCTAAACAATACATCAACGTAGAAAAACAGCTAATAGTAGACGGATTGCGAAAGCGATATGACGTGATTGTTTTTGACGCAACCGGAAAAATTCAGGTTTTAGTGGAATGCAAAGCCCCCCTTATTGCTGTTGACCAAGCTACCTTTGATCAAATTGCGATCTACAATCGCAAAGCGGGCGCTAATTATATGATGGTAACGAACGGCTTGCAGCATTTTTTCTGTCAAATGGACCAAGTTGGGGAAAAATATATATTTCTACCCGAAATTCCTGATTTTAGCCGTTAATTTGCATCCGTTTTGAAGGTTGCTATTGTCATATTAAACTGGAACGGTGCTCCGTTGCTTAAGCAGTTTCTCCCTACTGTTTTGCAATATTCCTTAGGTCACTCAATTTATGTGATTGACAATGCCTCAACTGATGATTCGGTGTCTCTGCTACAGCAGGAATTTCCTGAAGTGCAGCTTATTCGAAATAAGGAAAACCTCGGTTTTGCGGGGGGGTATAACGAAGGCCTTCGCGAGGTGGAAGCTGATGTTTTTTGTTTACTAAATTCCGACGTAGCGGTCACCGAAAATTGGACCCCCCCGGTTTTGAAACTTTTTGCGGAAGACAACAACATCGCTATAGTGCAACCTAAGATACTGGATTTAAAACGGCCGGAATACTTTGAATATGCGGGGGCAGCTGGAGGATTTATCGATCGTTTAGGATACCCTTTTTGTCGGGGCCGGATATTTCAAGCACTAGAAAAAGATGAAGGGCAATACGATGACGAAACTGAGATCTTTTGGGCTACCGGGGCGTGCATGTTTATACGAAGTGAAATATACTGGGAGCTTAATGGCTTTGATAATGATTACTTTGCCCATCAGGAAGAAATAGACCTCTGCTGGCGTGCAAAGAATTATGGTCATAGGATATGGTTTACCGGGCATAGCACGGTGTATCATTTAGGGGGATCTACGCTGGAAAATTCCGATCCTAAAAAAACCTTCCTCAATTTTAGAAATTCCCTCTTTTCAATCATTAAAAACCTCCCTGGTAAAGTTGCGATTCCTATTATAATCGCACGGTTAGTCCTTGACGGGATCGCGGCTGGCAGATTTTTATTACAGTTTCGTGCAAGGCATGCTGCGGCAATAATTAAAGCACACCTAAGCTTTTACAGTAAATTTGGAAAGATGCGGAACAGGCGAAAAAGGCAAAGGATCGCTTTAAAATATCACATTGTGACATCCATTGTATGGTTGCACTTCGTACATCAAGAGAAGAATTTTAACAATTTAGTAAAAGATTAACGACAGACTACTATTGATGCCTTTGATTTTCTCTAATTTTGGCGCAACATTAGGAAAAGTCGTATCTAATTAACCATTAAAATATGCACATTATGAGAAAAGTCTTTTTGGGTGTTTTCAGCTTAACCATCCTTCTTACCTCCTGTGTTTCGCAAAAAAAGTATGCCGATTTGGAAGCTAAACAGCAGGAAACTCAGGACTTGTTGAATTCTGCCACGGTAAAACTCAACGAATGTTTGGAAGAAAAAGCCACCGCAATGTCCCAAATGGAAGCTTTAGAAGAACAGAACTCCTTTTTGAAGGCCAATAATCAGGAGTTGATCAACAACATGGGGAATTTAACTACCCTTACCGCTAAAGGAGCGGAAAATCTTGAAAAATCACTAGAGAGCCTTAGGGAAAAGGATTTGACCATCAGAAAATTACAGGATGCCGTTACGCGAAGAGATTCCGTTAACCTGGCTTTAGTCCAAAGTCTGAAAGGAGTATTAGGTAATTTGGATGATGAGGATATTGAAGTTACCGTGGAAAAAGGTGTAGTCTTCGTATCTATTTCAGATAAATTGCTCTTTAGCAGTGGTAGCTATAACGTGACCAACGCAGCCAAAGAGGTACTTGGAAAAGTTGCTAAAGTGGTAAACAACAAGCCAGATTTCGAGTTTATGGTAGAAGGTCATACCGACAACGTTCCTTATGCCAGCGGAGTATTGTTAGACAACTGGGACTTGAGTGCTAAGAGAGCAACCTCCATTGTTAGGATCCTTCAAAACGATTTTGGAGTAGACCCTGCTAGAATGACCGCTGCGGGACGAAGCTATTATGTTCCTTTAGCTAGCAACGATACCTCTACGGATCGTGCTAAAAACCGAAGAACACGTATCGTTGTATTGCCCAAATTGGATCAGTTTTACAGCATGATCGAAGAAGGCATGAAAGATCCGGCGATAGGCGGTAGTGGCGAATAAAAATCATTCCTGAACAAAGTGAAAAGCGGCCATTAGGTCGCTTTTTGTTTTTATGTTAACACCTCCAGAGTTCCTAATCCCTCACGCACCACCTCTGGCGCTACTCCCGATAAGTCAATCACAGTGGAAGCGATATTTCCGCCATATCCACCGTCTATAACGAGGTCTACCATATTTTGCCATTTTTCGAATATTAATTCGGGATCTGTAGTGTATTCCAAAATGTCGTCTTCATCGTGTATTGAGGTAGACACAATGGGGTTCCCTAAACGCTCTACTATTGTTCTAGCGATTGCGTTATCTGGTATTCGTATTCCTACAGTTTTCTTTTTTTTGAAATCCTTGGGAAGGTTGGTACTCCCAGGCAAAATAAAAGTATAGGGTCCGGGAAATGCCCTTTTTAGAATTTTAAAAGTAGCTGTATCAATCTGCTTTACATAATCTGATAAGTTGCTCAGATCGGCACAAATAAAGGACCAATTCGCCTTAGCCAACTTCACTCCTTTTATCCGTGCAATTTTTTCCAAAGCCCTAGAATTGGTGATATCACATCCCAGACCGTACACCGTATCGGTAGGATAAATGATCAATCCTCCCTGCTGCAAAACACGAACAACTTCTTGAATCCTTCGCTCATCAGGATTCTCCTCATAGATTTTAATGAATTTGGCCATTTAACGGAATTGTTTTTGTAGGCGTTTTACCACTATTTGGTGCAATTTAATTCATATTCATTCGTTCTTACCATGCCCCAAAAAACCAAAATGAAAAGCATAAGGAGTAGAATACTTCTCGCGTTTCTTCTGCTTGGCGTTCTTATAACGCCTTTCGTGTTGTTTTCCATCAGCTCCCTCGACAAAATTAGCAAGGCAAAAGTACTCCAGGAAAATGTTGCTCAATTTAACCTCCATCGGCTGAAAGCGGCTCGAAAGTTTTCCCAGTTCATGGACACCGATACTAAGATAGACTCTTTTTATCTACATGGCACCACCAAAAATCTCAATGAATTTGATGGTCTCATTGCCAGCGCAACCGCTGCGCTAAGTTCCATAGAAGCATTGGACGTTGAACAAGATCTCGTCGTTAAAAAGCGCTTGCAGAATGTAAGTGAGAAATTGACCCAAATCACGTTCAATATTAACCAGGTAATTCATTTGCAAAGGAAAATAGGCTTTAGGGATTTTGGTCTTGAAGGTGCCATGCGAAAAAGCATACATCGCCTGGAACACGAAGCCGTGGGGATCTCACTAGCAGAAAATCTGATGTTAAGACGTAAGGAAAAAGACTTCTTTTTACGGGGAGATCCCAACTATGCCATGCTTTTGAATAAACAAGCAGATTCTATTATTCAAAGGATGTCATTAGACCTTGAACAGCATATGGAATCCTTAGCCATACTTCAAGCATATCAAAAGAGCTTTAATAAGATTGTAGCCCTGGAAGCCAAGATTGGCAATTCAAACCAAGGCTTACTTCAGGAAATAGAATCCCTGGACAACCAAATAGATCATGAGGTAAATAAACTGCAAGAAATTATTGCCACCAATTTAAAACTACTTTCGGGGAGGGTACAATCCTATGTAATTCTCTTTTTCTGTATCACCCTGCTGTTTGCAGTTTTCTTTATTCTGGCGTTCTCCAGTCATCTATCCAACCCGATTAAAAGGCTAATTAT
The DNA here is from genome assembly GCA_028277085.1 of Flavobacteriaceae bacterium. GTDB lineage: Bacteria > Bacteroidota > Bacteroidia > Flavobacteriales > Flavobacteriaceae > Croceivirga. The sequence goes on along the minus strand of JANQHL010000046.1, from coordinate 14,232 downwards.
TGATATGGATGATGCCGCTGAAAACAATTTCAAAAATAACTTCAGGATCAAAACCAGTATTAATGTCAAGGAAATCAATCAACTTGCCAACACCTACAATACCTTAGCACAGAAAATTAGACATCAGATCTCGGATCTGAATACGAAAAATAAGGAACTGAACCTCCTGAATGAAAAACTCAGGGAATCGGAGAACGAACTGCAAGAGGCTTCTGGAATTAAGGACAAGTTCTTTTCCATAATTTCACATGATTTAAGGGGACATACCGGAAATGTAATTTCATTGGCCCAGATACTAAACGAAGACTCCGCATTAAGTGAAAAGGAAAAATCCGTATTCACCAAATACCTCCTGGATGCTTCACAGAACCTACAACTCCTGTTAGACAACTTGCTCAACTGGGCAAAAACGCAAATGAACGATCATACCATTTCAAAAAAAGCATTCAATGTAGTTACACTTATTGAAAAGAATATTGATTTGGTAGCCGATACCGCCTTACGGAAAGGAGTGACAGTAGCATTCTCATTGACAGAGGTGCCCAATGCGTATGCTGATAAGGACATGGTAGATTTTATCATTAGAAACCTTATATCCAATGCGCTGAAGTTCACCAGAAAAGGAGATACCGTAGTGCTGGAAGTAGAAGAAGCCGATAATTTTCTTGAAATACGGGTAAAAGACACAGGTGTTGGAATGACCCAGAAACAAATTGAGCAGCTTCTACATTCTGAAAAAGAAAACAGCTCAACTAAAGGCACCCAAAATGAGGTAGGTACCGGTTTGGGATTTGCCATTTGCAAAGACTTTGTGCAACGAAATGGTGGGGCCGTTCAGATCACTTCAAAAAAAGGAAAAGGAAGCATTTTTTCGTTTACGCTGCCCACCAAGCTTACCAGAGACAGTATTTTGTCTTCCTAATCAGATAGTACCTCCAATTTAGCAAAACGGAGCAGTAACTTTTTTACTTCACCACGTTCGAACTGTATCTCCGCTTTTTTATCCTGACCAACACCCTCAAGTTTAAGTACCTTTCCTTTTCCAAAGCGGGAATGATTTACAAGGGTTCCTTCCTGTAGATTGAGCATTTCTGATAGGTCAGCATGTTTGGGAGAATCGATATTGGGTTTTAACTTTCTTAACTTACGCAATTGATGCTCTGTAGGGGCATTCACCCTTGGGGGCACGCCGTTTTTTGGCTTTGTCGATCGCAATCTACTTTTGTCCGGCTCGCCCCATAAATCGTTATCTAATAATGATTTATACCGATATCCATCGTTTACCGGAGTAAGGTTGTCCAAATACACCTCATCGATTTCCTCCAAAAACCGGCTGGGCTCAGAATCGATCAGTTTCCCCCAGCGATATCTATTTTGCGTATACGTTAGATAGGCCTGTTTTTCTGCCCGTGTGAGGGCCACATAGAATAGCCTACGCTCTTCCTCGAGTTCGCTTCTGGTATTCATACTCATTGCAGAAGGAAATAGGTCTTCTTCCAATCCTACAATGTACACATACGGAAATTCCAAGCCCTTGGCGAGATGAATGGTCATTAAAGCTACGCGGTCATCATCCCCCGTATCCTTATCCAGATCTGTGGCCAAGGCTACGTCTTCCAAAAACTCCGTGAGATCACCTTTGGCATCGGCGAGTTCGTTTTGCCCCTCTACAAAATCTTTAATCCCATTGAGCAATTCCTCAATGTTTTCTATTCGGGCAACGCCCTCCGGGGTACCGTCTTTCTTGAATTCCAATAAGATCCCAGTTTTTTTTGCCACGTGTTCCGCTACAACAAAGGCATTCTCATTGGCATTCAGTACCTGGAAACTCTTGATCATGGTTACAAAATCGCTGAGTTTCCGCTTCGTCCCGGTATTTATTTTTAAATCCAGGGCATCCAAATTCTCGATGATCTCAAAAATAGAGCGTCCGTGTTGGTTGGCAGCTACCGTCAGTTTTTCCAGGGTGGTTTGACCAATGCCGCGCGACGGGAAATTGATCACCCGGACCAGGGCTTCCTCGTCGTTTGGATTTATAATTAAACGCAAATAGGCCAATACATCCTTGATTTCCTTTCGTTGATAAAAAGACACCCCCCCATAAATCCGATATGGGATATCCCTTTTACGAAGTGCATCCTCTATAGCCCTGGACTGCGAATTTGTTCGGTATAAAACCGCAAAATCTTTGTTTTTTAGCTGGTGTTGCATCCGATTTTCGAAAACGGATCCGGCTACATACCGTCCCTCTTCCGCATCAGTTACACTGCGATGAACTTTTATCTTGTTGCCCTCCTGATTTGCTGTCCACACCACTTTCTCCAGTTGATTCTTGTTTTTCGCAATTACGGAATTGGCAGCATTCACAATATTTTTGGTGGAACGATAGTTTTGTTCCAAACGGTATACGGCTACATCGTCATAATCCCTTTGAAAGTTGAGAATATTGCTGATGTTTGCTCCTCTGAAAGAATAGATGCTCTGGGCGTCATCTCCAACAACACAAATGTTCTGATAGCGATCTGCAAGAGCACGCACAATCAAATATTGGGAATGGTTAGTGTCCTGATACTCGTCTACCAAAATATATTTGAACCGATCCTGGTACTTCATGAGCACATCGGGAAATCGATTTAGCAATTCGTTGGTACGTAACAACAGATCGTCAAAATCCATAGCTCCCGACTTAAAACACCGATCCACATAGTTTTGGTAAATCTCCCCCATTCTAGGGCGTTTCGCCATGGCATCCCCTTCCATAAGTTCAGGGTTTTGGAAATAGGCTTTAACCGTAATAAGGCTGTTCTTATAGGAAGAAATGCGGTTTTGGATTTGTTTGTATTTGTAAATATCCTTGTCGAGGCCCATTTCCTTGATAATCGAAGATATCAATCGCTGGGAGTCCTGTGTATCGTAGATGGTGAAGTTGCTGGGAAAGCCTAATTTATCCCCTTCATACCGCAGTAACCTTGCAAAAATGGAGTGAAACGTCCCCATCCACAGATTTTTGGCCTCTGACTGCCCTACGATGGTAGCGATCCGTTTTTTCATCTCCCTCGCCGCTTTGTTGGTAAATGTCAGCGCCAAAATGTTAAAGGGGTCTACCCCCTGCTCCATTAAATATGCAATCCTGTAAGTGAGTACCCGGGTCTTCCCTGAGCCTGCTCCCGCAATAACCATCAACGGACCGTCTTTATGCAAAACCGGTTTTTGCTGTGCTTCGTTCAACTCATCCAAATACGCCATCGTTAATTCCTTGTCCGCTATAGAAAAGTGAAATTAGCTATTATCGCACTTTTGTTAAAGCCTTTACCGCATTAATTGTAAACACGTATCGAGCATACGCTGGTTTTAAATATATTTATTACTATGAAACTTCCTGTGTTCTTTCTGATACTTCTGTTCTGTGGTATCGAAAACTATGCGCAAAGCAAAAGTACTGGCCCAATAATTGAATCCTTTGGGGCGGTTGCTCAGATAGATGATCCTGATTACGCAACAGATATTGCTGCCGAGTACAACGTTGTTTTTGATATCATGGACAGCCCGGACGATCTTAGCGAATTAAATACTAAAATAGAAACCGCAGCTCGCTTTTTAAACATGCACGCTCAAAGTGGGATTCCCAAAGAGAACATGAAAGTTGCACTAGTGGTTCACAATAAGGCTTCAAAAGATATTATTACCAATACCGCCTATCAGCAACGCCATGGGTTGGATAACCCCAATTCCGAAATGATCGAGGCGCTCTTGGACGCTGAAGTTGTCATTATTTTTTGCGGACAGTCTTCTGTCTCCCGGGATATTCCAAAGGAAGATATCCAGCCTGGGGTACAACTAGCACTTTCCGCAATGACTGCTTTGATCCAATTACAAAACGAAGGTTATCACCTTATTAAATTTTAACTCATTGATTATGAAAGTATTTATTACCCTATTTGTCTTTACCTCCGCCTTGGCTGCACTTGGACAAGGACCTAGTTTGGAAAAGGACTATGCCGAAATTGAGCAAAAAGTGATTAGCTGGCGTCATGATATCCATCAACATCCTGAACTCAGCAATCGCGAGTTTAAGACTTCAGAAAAGATAGCAGATCACTTGAATGCCTTGGGCATGGAAGTACAAACCGGAGTGGCCCATACCGGTGTGGTGGGCGTGTTAAAAGGAGATCATCCGGGAAAAGTAGTGGCGTTACGCGCGGATATTGATGCTTTACCAGTAACCGAGCGAAACGACTTACTTTTTAAATCTACAGTCACTTCGGAGTTTTTAGGGGAAAAGGTAGGCGTCATGCATGCCTGTGGTCATGATACGCATACCGCTATTTTAATGGGAGTGGCTGAAGTACTGTCCAAAAACAAAGACAAAATTCATGGTACTGTAAAATTTATTTTTCAACCTGCAGAAGAGGGACCTCCACCTGGAGAAGAAGGAGGAGCGTTATTAATGGTGAAGGAAGGGGTACTTAAAAACCCCGATGTAGATGCTATTTTTGGGTTACATATCAACTCCCAAACCCCGGTAGGTACTATTCGCTTCAAAATGGGAGGCACTTTAGCGGCGGCACAAAGTTTTACGATAAAGGTAAAAGGAAAACAAAGTCATGGTTCACAACCCTGGTCCGGGATAGATCCTATTCTTATTAGTGCAAAGATCATTGACGGGCTGCAAACCATTATCAGCCGGGAAGCGAATTTGACCAATGAAGCTGCGGTAATAACAGTGGGAAAGATCAAAAGCGGAGTGCGTTTCAACATTATTCCGGAATCCGCTGAAATGTTAGGGACCATACGGACGCTGGACTATGATATGAAAGACCATATAAACAGAAGGATGAAGGAAATGGTGGCTACAATTGCAAAAGCCTACGGCGGGGAAGCCACTTGTGAAATCAAGGATGCCACGGATATTACTTACAACGAACCTGATTTGGTTACCGCCATGCTACCTACTTTACAACGGGTGGCTGGAATGGAAAATGTAATAGCCCAAAAGGCGATTACAGGTGCGGAAGATTTTTCCTATTATCAACGTGAAATTCCAGGCTTTTTCTTTTTTCTGGGCGGAATGACCCCTGGAAACACGACACCATATCCACATCATACCCCCGATTTTCTGATAGACGACGCCGGGATGCAGCTCGGGGTAAAAGCAATGACAGAATTAGCCCTGGATTATCTTAATAAACCCTAACGGGCAAAAAAAGAGGCGCTTAGCGCCTCTTTTACTTTTTCTCCGTATTCCTAAAGGAACCAAAACCCTACAGATATCTGGAAAACCCCATTTCTTGCTTCCGCATCCTCCGCAATATCTGTAAATCCAAAGTTATATCTCGCTTGCGCAAAGAACTTGCTAATGTTTATCTCTACCCCTGCGGCACCACTTAAATCAAATTCGTTCAAATCCTCAAAATCCCCCTCATTCACTTTAAATCCGAACTGAGGTCCCGCCTGAATGCTAAACATTTCTGTGAGCTTGATCTCGGCTAAAATGGGTAGATTCAAATAATCAATGTTAAGGTCCAATCCACTTTCGTCTGCACCCTGAGCCGAATAGATCAATTCCGGTTGAATGGCAAATTTTTCTGATAGTCCTAGTTCAGCAACCAATCCGATATGGTATCCCGTTCTCCCATCAAAATCTGCATCATCACCAGTGATGCTGGCAAAGTTTGCTCCCGCTTTTGCGCCAAAGTGAAAGCTCTGCGCATTAATGGCAATTCCACAACCTAGAAGTACAATTGCTGTAAAAAGTGTTTTTCTCATTTTTTGGTCTTTTAATTCATACCGTTAAACAAAGCTAGGGACTTTTGTCATCCCTCCCTTACTTTTTTTGTGGTATTCTGAAAAATTACTTTTCTACGCAATGGGTATGGCGGAATGTAAGGACTACGTATATTTGAGGCGCTAAATCTATGCTTATGCTCAGAACAACTACGCTAGTTATACTTTGTTTCGGTTTTCTATTTTCGGCGCAAGCCCAGAAAAAAAGGGAGTTGTTGGAAAATATCGGAGAATTGGAGACTACCATTACGACCCTTAATGATTCCTTATCTAAGGTAACAAGGAAAGTCAATGCCAGTGAATCCCGGGCTACGCTGTTGGAACAGGAAAACCAGGAACTGCGCGACGCCAATCAAACTCTGCTACAAAACCTGACCAGTTTTTCCAAGGTATCCAAGCAAAGTACCGAAACGGTGAACAAGGCATTGGCAAGCTTGAAAGAAAAGGAGCAACAGATGCGTATCATTACGGATACGTTCTCAAGGAACGATTCTACTGCCATTGTTATTTTGACCCAAGCCAAACAGACCTTAGGCCCGGAAGCCAAAATTGGAGTCAGCAATGGGGATGTCCTCATCTCCAATAGCCTGGATTTCCTTTTTGGAGGGGATACAGCGACCGAAATTACAGAGGAAGCCGCTGCTTTTCTGACCAAAGTGGGTGAAATCATTATTGCGAATCCAGACAGGGCTATACGTGTTGAGGGATTAAATATCACCGGAGAATTTGATCTTACTTACAAACAAGTAGTATCTGTAGCACTAGGCCTAACCGCAGCCGAGGGCCTTTCCGCTGATAGATTACAGCTCCTGGCCAGGGATGGCAATTTCAAAGAAGGCATCATTATTCGTTTTGCTACAAACAGCGATGCCTTTTACGATATGTTGAAGACGGAATTTAAGTAAGACCTCGTTCATACTTTTACTTCCAAAAAACCGTTCTTAATGCATCAAAATCAAACTAAACCATGAACGGAGATAGCATATTGCAACTATTCGCCTACCTGCTCCCGGCTGTTGTTACAGGAGTTGTAGCTTTTTACTTTTTTAGACTACATACCAATAATGAAGAAGGACGAAGACGATTCTTGCTCCACAAAGATTCACAAAAAGAGACCTTACCGGTACGACTTCAGGCGTATGAGCGCATGGCACTTTTTTTAGAACGCATAGCTATAAATAATTTGGTAGTACGCGTAGGCCCAAAAGGTCAGGATAAGTCCAACTACGAAAACCTGCTGATTAAACAAATAGAAAAAGAATTTGAACATAACTTGTCACAACAGATTTATATGAGTGACGAATGTTGGAACATCATCAAAGCCGCTAAAAGTGCTACCATTCAAATCATCCGTTCGGCGGGAATGAGCGAATCCGAGACTGCGGATAAGTTGCGGGAAGATATTCTTAACCAAACTATGGACAAACAATCCCCCTCAACAACTGCTTTAGCGTTTGTAAAAAAGGAGATCAGCCAGCTCTGGTAGATCTTATTTTAATCATACAATAGCCGGAACAAAATAGAGGGATGTTGAAGTCAGCTACGCATATTTGTAAGCTGTATTGACCATCAACACTATTCCTGTAAGTCCGGTTCGATGGGCATACTCTCAATGTTTTTATTCTTGGCATAGAGATATCCCTTTTTCCACCAAAGGGTCATTTTTTCCTTGTTGAATATCAAAGAGTTGGTGGTTAAGACTGCTGGAGTGTAGTACAAATTGATAATAGCATCATGTTGCCCCGCAACCATCTTTCCAATGCGAATGTTTTGGTTTTCAATACGGTCCAGAACAAAGGAAAACATACTGGTTAACAGCTCAAAAGGATTTCTGGAAGGCATGCGGTTATAATAACTTACTTCGGTTCTAAGGACGATAACATCAACTTCCGTGGCACCTCTTTTTATGGCTTCTTCAATGGGCACAAGAGTCCCCAGGCCCCCATCTGCATATTCGCAGCCATTTTTTCGTACCAGGCTCATAAAGGGGGTGTAATTGGACGATATCCAGATCCAATCACAGAACTCATCGTAATCAAAATCATTGATGGATTTATATTCCACCTGATTCAAGGAGAGGTTAGAAACAGTAACGACAATATCTTTTGGGCCATTTTTCAGCATTGCAAACTCTTCATGAGTGATACTATTTCGAATCAATTCCCTAAGATTCTCGCTCTCCCCAAAGGTCTTCTTGCCCTGAATAAAATTCTTAACGATATTCCAATGGTTAATTGCAATGAAATCGGAACCATGCTTATGTTTTATTACAAAAGGACAGCTGTTGAAAATGCTTTCCTGATTTACTGAAGAATAGATCTCCTTGATCTTGTCAATCTTTTTCAACGCCAAATGCGAAATCAGTAGGCTTCCTGTTGAAGTACCCACAAAAATATCGTATTCCTTTTTTGCCTCTTCGATCAGAAAATGGGCCACCCCGCCTGCAAAAGCGCCTTTGCTGCCACCCCCTGAAATTACCATTGCTCTCACTTGGCTAAAACTTGATTAAGTATTCCTAATTGATGGGTCGTTAGTCGTTGTCTTAGATTACGCAATTGTTCTTTTCCGTTCTCAGTTGTGTTGATCGTGTTCAACAATTTTCTGGAAGCTTTCTTAAATCGCCAAACAGGTGATTCACTGGCTTGTATTAGGTTTTCCAAAGCGGTGTTACTCAGGGCCTGTATTTGAAATAAATATTGAAATGCCAGTTGACGAACTTCATAATTATGGTGATCTGCGGTATAAGCATTCAGCTCATTGTAAAACTCCTTTTTATTGTCGGGTAGATATTCCGGGGTAATTAGTGCAAGGGTTAACCAGAGCAACCGGATATTTTTGTTCGGCAAACCCATTATTCCCTGCAAGCGATCCAAATAGGTCGTTCTGTTTTCTGGAAATGCTTCCCATAGCTTAAAGAGCACCGTTTCCTGGGTAATGTAACTTTGATCCGTAAGCATAGCTTCGAACTCATCCTGCAAAGGTTTGGTAGCTTCGTCTACAGTTAATGCAGCCATCTGGCGTACCTCAAGCGCTCCGTTTGTGATGATTTCTTCAAGGGCAGCCTCCGGGATATTTTGATGAAACTCGTAAACGAGCTGCCGCTTCAAAGGGATAGGGGATTCCGCATTAAAAAATCCTAAAAGCTCAGGGGTAGCCCCGGAAGTCGTATTAACAGCTTCCCGGAGCTCAAATAATTGCTTTAAAGAGGGTTCTTTTTCCTGCAAAAATGATTTCACCTGTTCCCATGGAAATTCCTCACTTTCCAGCCATTCTTTTCTAAAATCCGATAAGTCGTCATCAGCCGCGATAGCCATTTCACGAATAAAGTCAGCGATCATAACATTTTTGAATGCGTAATTCTCCAAATAGCTCCTGATCCCCTTTCTGAATGCGGTATTCCCTACCCTTTTCCGCAACATTACAAGGGCCAAAGCCCCCTTTTCATAGAAGGTAAGACTATTAGCATTAGGATCGGTCAAGGCTTCCCCATCCCCGTTTTCGGATAAGTTGGCCAAGGTCTTTGCCGTTTGGTAAAGTCTCCAGTAAAAATGAGTGTCGCCAAAAAGTTCTTTCTCGGCCAGATAGGCATAATAGGTGGCAAAACCTTCATGCAGCCAATGGTGGTCCCCACTGTATTCCGTAACTAGGTTCCCAAACCATTGATGTGCCAGTTCATGGGCATTGATATTTACGTAATTTTTATCAACAAAAGCGGTGGAATCAATAACATATTGATTGGAAAAAACGGTACAGCTGGTATTTTCCATTCCTGCATACAGAAAGTCTCGTACTGGTACTTGTTTATAAATCTGCCAGGGATAGGGTATCCCAATTTCCGCCTCTAAAAAATCAAAGATGGCCTTGGTATAGCGATAGGTAGGTTCCACTTTTGCACTATCCTTCGGTTCATAATAGAGTTCAATAGGGACTCCCGAAGAAGAGTGGATCACTTTCTTATCAAAATGCCCCACTACAAATGCACCGAGGTAACTGCTCATTGGTCGAACCATATCAAACTCCCAGGTCTTAAGCCCATCCGTTGTTTTTTGACGCTTTAGTACCCCGTTTGCAACCACCTGATATTCCGGTGGGGCGTGAACGGTTAGATCAAATTCAAATTTCTCGGTCATATCATCAAAACTGGGCAACCAATGGCTGGTATATTTCCCTTGCCCCTGAGTCCATATCTGTTCATTAGCTTTAACCCTATCCCCCCATCCCATAAAATAAACCGTTTGTTTGGGTTTGGCGTTGAAGTCAAATTGTATTTGATAATCTCCTTCTGTTAAATCCACTGCTAATTGAAGCACTTTTCCGTCATAGTTAATACCCTTCTCCAACTTCGTATTTCCCAGGTAAAAGTTGGAGAACTCCATATCCACGGCATTAAAAGCGATGGAGGTTGCCCCTCCTTTAACCTGAAAACTATAGCGTACCGTTCCCGATACGGAACGATCCGAATTTGGCTTGATTTCTGCTCTGAGATGTGTAAAATCCAAAGCATTTCCCGCTTGTGAATAGCTCTTAAAAGTCAACAGGATCAGAAATACTAGTACTAATCTCATACCGCAGTAGCAACAAAAGTCACGCCAATTTAGCTATTTTCGTCAGATGCAAGCTAATGTTTTGCAAACGCCACTGGTCTATTTAAAAGGGGTTGGCCCTGCCCGGGCCGAAATCCTGAAATCTGAATTGGGTCTTGATACTTTTGTGGATTTGCTTCAACTCTATCCCAATAGATATTTGGACAAAACACAGTATTACAAGATCAATCAATTGCATGATAGCGGGGCAGATGTTCAAGTAATCGGTAAGATCATTCATCTAAAAACCGTTGATCAAAAGCGAGGAAAACGATTGGAGGCCACTTTTGTAGACGAAACCGGGGAAATGAAGCTGGTTTGGTTCCGAAGCCATAAATGGATCCGTGACCATCTGAAAATCAATGTCCCCTATGTGGTTTTTGGGAGGATCAACCGCTACGGCGGGTTGTTTTCCATGCCCCATCCTGAAATGGAGTTACTCGCAGCACATCAGGCGGGATTAAAAATCAGTATGCAGCCCATTTACCCTTCCACGGAAAAATTGAGCAGCAAAGGCATTACTAACAGGGTCATCAGTAAAATGATGCAGCAGTTATTCCTGGAGACTAAAGCCAATTTTTCTGAAACGCTCTCCGAAATTTTAATTGATACGTTACGACTCGTTTCCAAATCAGACGCCCTATTAAATATCCACTTCCCAAAAGATCAGGAATTACTGGCCAAAGCACAATTCCGACTGAAATTTGAGGAACTTTTCTTTATCCAACTTCAATTACTCTCCAAAAAAGCCGCTCGCAAACAAAAGATAAAGGGGCTGCCCTTCTTATCGGTTGGGAATTACTTTAATACGTTCTTCAAGGAACATCTCCCTTTTGAATTAACTACAGCACAAAAGAGGGTGGTTAAAGAGATCCGAAAAGATATGGGTGGTAGTGCCCAGATGAATCGATTATTACAAGGCGATGTTGGCTCCGGTAAAACAATTGTCGCATTATTGTGTATGCTGTTAGCGATAGATAACAATTTCCAGGCTTGCCTTATGGCTCCTACAGAGATTTTAGCCCAGCAGCACTATAACGGGCTTAAAGCGCTACTCGGTGAAATGCCCGTTAAAATTGCCCTACTCACAGGTTCCACCAAAAAGGCAGAACGCACTTTGCTGCACAACCAGTTGCAAAATGGGAATCTCAATATTCTGGTGGGTACCCATGCCGTTCTTGAAGATAAGGTACAGTTTAAGGATCTGGGACTGGCGGTTATTGACGAACAACACCGCTTTGGAGTAGCGCAACGTTCCAAACTCTGGAGGAAGAATGAGATCCCCCCTCACATTCTGGTAATGACGGCTACGCCAATACCAAGGACGTTGGCCATGAGCCTTTACGGTAACCTGGATATTTCTGTGATCGATGAACTCCCCCCGGGGCGAAAACCGGTAAAGACCACCCATCGCTATGATTCCAACCGATTAAACGTTTTTCGTTTTGTTAAGGATGAGATCCAAAAAGGCCGGCAGGTCTATGTCGTATATCCCCTTATTCAGGAGAGCGAGGCGTTGGATTACAAAGACCTGATGGATGGTTACGAAAGCATTGTACGAGAGTTTCCTTTACCGGAATATCAGATATCCATAGTTCACGGCAAAATGAAACCAAAGGACAAGGATTATGAAATGGAGCGCTTTGTAAAAGGTGAAACGCAAATCATGGTGGCCACTACTGTTATCGAAGTTGGGGTCAATATCCCCAACGCCTCTGTGATGATCATTGAAAGTGCCGAGCGCTTTGGCTTATCGCAACTACATCAACTTCGCGGTCGTGTGGGCCGTGGTGCTGATCAGAGTTATTGTATTTTGATGACAGGACATAAACTCAGCGAGGACGCCCGTACACGCCTGGAAACGATGTGCCGTACTAATGATGGTTTTGAAATTGCCGAGGTAGACCTTAATCTCAGGGGGCCCGGAGATCTAATGGGTACGCAACAAAGCGGGTTGCTGCATTTGAAGATCGCGGATATTGTAAAGGACAACCCCATTTTGAAACTCGCGCGATATCACGCGATTCAAACCCTTAAGAACGATCCGAAATTAGAAAAACCGGAAAACCATCCGATCCGGACAGGTTATCTCCAATTGGTTAAGGGCAAAGCGATTTGGGGATACATTAGTTAAAAAACGCCCAACAACACAATGCTGGGCGTTCTTCAACGATAGATAGGATGATTTAGTTGATATCTGTTCCTGCTTCTAGTTTTTCCAAGTTAGCAGCTATAGCATTTTGGTTTTGGGTATCCGGAGCTCTCCCCTCTGCAACTTTCAAGTGTTTTAAGGCGGTCTTGTAATTGCCCACAGCAGAATACCCCCGGGCCAAGCCGTAATCTACAGGCCATTGCCCTTTATGGCTTTTTGCGTTCCACTTAAAAATTTCCAGAGCCTTGTCCGTCTGTCCCGCGGCAATCAACTGCCTGCCATAGCCGTGCACCTGGAATACCGTCCCCATGGGTAAGGCTTCCTGCATTACTGCATCAGCATCTGCGGTTTTCCCCTGCTTGGCCAATATTTGTGCTTTGATCGCCAGGTTGTTGAAGGTCTTCTGGCTAAAAAATTGTCCTTCAATAGCTGCATCTACCCACCCCAAAGCTTCGTCCAGGTCGCCATCGTTATTCAGGGCAAAATTAGCCGCTTGCTCCCAAGTCTGCCGGTTAAATCCTGCTTGATTTTGCATTTTGGACCGGATATCTGTTAATACAATGTCAGTTACAGGAACTTCAATGGTAAATGGGATCTGTTTCTTTTCCCAGTTTAGTGAAGCTACTGCAGAAGTAGCATTTACTTCATTAAATTCAAAGCGGAGTTGTTCTACATGGGGAATTTCTTTTGTAGTGACATCCACCTGAAGCACGTCCTCTGAGGGGTCATAGAAATAACTTCCCCATGCCCCATGGTTTTTAGAAAAGATCACCTTTGCGGTGTTGTCCTCATTGATGACCATATGCAAGCCATATTTACCAGCTGGTAAGGTCTTTCCACCAACAGTAACATCGTGGGAGGTCTTAAAGATGGTGTTCTCGTTGGCCCCTGCCCGCCAGGGTGACTCAGTTGCAGTTCCGAATCCCAAATTATTCATACCATAGGGAACCAAACTTCCCCAGATCTCCCTGCCATTTACACTGGGACGGGAATACACAACAGTAAGATCTGTGATACCAACGCGTTGAGAGACTTTAGCCATTTGACTACCTCTGGGTAAATCCAACTGCGCAAAAGAAAATGTAGTGAAGGTTAAAGACAGCATTAGCGCAAACGCTACTGCCTTTGGATAGTGTTGTTTCATGAAGTCGTTTTTATTGATTAGCGAATAAACTTAGGTTGCCAAAGCAAATTATTCATCATTCGCTACGGCCCACGTTAGGTATCTGTTAAACTATGTAAACAAGTTGTTAAAGAAAGTCCTTATACATCGGACATTCCAAACGCATCCTATCTCAAAATACCAAAAAATAGAAGACTAAAGGATATAGTCGGTACTTAAGAAATTACTAACCTTGGCTTCCAAAAGCTCTTCAATAGCCTTATTGTTCAATTCGTTGTCTTTAAACGCGACAAAAGTCCGTATACTAAAAGATCGCAGCGCATCATGCACACTTAAAGTAGATTGGGCCGAGTCCTTTCTACCGGTAAACGGATATACGTCAGGGCCACGTTGGCAAGAGCTGTTTAGATTCACCCGGCAGACCAGGTTGGCAAGGGTATCAATGAGTGGTGATAAAGAGTACACGTCCTTTCCAAAGAGACTCACTTGTTGTCCGTAGTTGCTCTCCGCCATATCATCCAGTGGTTGTGCAATATCGGTAAAGGAAATCACAGGAATCACGGGTCCAAATTGCTCTTCTTCATATACCC
>JANQHL010000015.1 GCA_028277085.1 Flavobacteriaceae bacterium | reverse complement strand
CCAATGCCTGTATGGCTTTATACCATCCTTGTATGCTTTGTTCTACGGGCTCACGCTCGGTGGTTGGTTCAAAATGAACATCAGCATTCCAAATGCCCTGAATTTCTTCCGGGTTCTCCCAGAAACCAACCGCCAGTCCAGCCAAATACGCAGCTCCCATTACTGTTGTTTCCACGATTTCCGGGCGTATTGCGACTGTGTTAAGGACATCCGCCTGAAATTGCATGAGCATGTTGTTTACTGTAGCGCCACCGTCTACTCGAAGCTCTTTGATAGCAATCCCGGAATCTTTTTCCATCGCCTTAAGGATGTCCATAGTTTGGTAGGCTATAGATTCCAGGGCGGCCCGTGCAACGTGCGCATCGGTACTTCCGCGGGTGAGGCCAAAAAGGGTCCCCTGGGCCTTTTGATTCCAATGAGGTGCACCCAAACCGGCAAACGCGGGAACAAAATAGACCCCTTCACTTCCCGGTACTGAGCTGGCCAGTTCTTCCACTTCTGCGGAGGTTTTAATGATCTTTAGACTATCCCGTAACCATTGCACCACCGCGCCTGCAATAAAAATACTCCCTTCAAGTGCATAGGTGGTTTTTCCATTAAGTTTCCAGGCTACTGTTGTGAGTAAATTGTTTTTGGATTGTACAGGAGTATCTCCTATGTTCATAAGCATAAAACAACCGGTGCCATAGGTGTTCTTCACCATTCCTTTTTTGGTGCACATCTGGCCAAAAAGGGCAGCCTGTTGATCTCCTGCAATACCTGCAATAGGAATTTTGTTCGCAAAAAAATTGGGACTTGTATAACCGTAGACTTCACTGGATTGCCGTACCTCCGGGAGCATGCTTTCCGGAATGGTAAATAGCTCTAGTAATTCGGTATCCCAGTCCATCGTTGTGATGTTGTAAAGTAAAGATCGGGAAGCATTTGTGACATCTGTTATATGTAATGCGCCCTGTGTCATTTTCCAAATAAGCCAGGAATCTATGGTGCCAAAAGCCAGTTGTCCAGCTTCGGCTTTACTACGCGCACCCTCCACATTGTCTAGGATCCATTTTACTTTGGTTGCGGAAAAATAGGCGTCGATAACCAACCCTGTCTTTTCCCGTATCATATCGGATTTTCCGGCTTTTTTTAAACCGTCGCAATACTCCGCAGTACGCTTATCCTGCCAGACAATGGCATTGTAAACAGGTTCACCTGTAGTTTTATCCCAAACTACTGCCGTTTCTCGCTGATTAGTAATACCAATAGCGGCGATTTGTTCCCCTTGCAATCCCTTTTTCGTTACTGCTTCCGCAGCCATTCCGGCCTGGGTTGACCAGATTTCTGTGGCGTCATGTTCTACCCATCCGGGTTTTGGAAATATCTGTGTGAACTCTTTTTGTGCAACCGAGATGATAGCCCCTTTTCGATCAACAACTACCGCACGGGAGCTAGTGGTTCCCTGGTCCAGGGCCAGTATGTATTTGTCCATGTATCTGAGTGAAAGTTACGACTTGGAAATTAATAAAATTTATTGAGTAGTTTAACGTGATTTTTTGTGAGACAATGGAAACATATATTGCTTTTCTCCGGGGGATTAATGTAAGTGGACAAAAGAAAATTAAGATGGTGGAGCTAAGGGGTTCATTAGAATCCACTGGGCTGGAAAAAGTGCAAACGTACATTCAAAGCGGAAACCTTGTTTTTCAAAGTACTGAAGAAAATACTTCCGCTTTGGAAAACAAAATCAGGGAACAGATCGCCAGGGATTATGGATTTGATGTTCCCGTTATGGTTATGACCGCGGACAGTATAGCTCAAATCCTCGAAAAAGATCCTTTCGGGGATCTTGAGGGTAGTACCGGCTATAAGTATTATGTACTGTTGAAAACGAAACCTGATCCGGATCGGGTAGCGGAGTTTGAAGCCATGCGATTTGAAAACGAACAATTCGTGGTTACCGATGTTTGTGTTTATCTCTATTGTGCAGCGGGATATGGGAAAGCCAAACTTAATAATAACTTTATTGAACGAAAACTAAAGGTTGTAGCGACTACCCGGAACCTTAATACGCTGACAAAAATGATGGCTCTGGCGGATTAATTCAATTCCCAGATTTTGAAATTCAATACTGCGGCAAAGGCCACCCAGGCAAGATAGGGCACTAATAACCAGGAAGCCTTTCGACTTACCACACGGAACCATTTAATCGTAAGTATTATAATTACTAAAAGTGTGAAGATAACGAAAAGTGCGGCCAGGGGATTTTTCAATCCGAAAAAAAGGATGCTCCAAAGAGCATTCAACAATAACTGGAATCCAAAATGATAAAGGGCAGTTTTTACCCAGAGATGATAGAACCCTTTAGACCACACTATACCCGCAGCAGTACCCATCAAGACGTACAACACTGTCCAAACCGGGGCAAAAACCCAATTGGGAGGGTTAAAACTGGGCTTATTGAGTCCTGCATACCAATCATCAACAGAACTCTGCGTAGCAAAACTGGAAAGCAGACCGATTAACAGGCAGATACCAATACTGATCGCTATTTTTAACACGGTTCGCTTCATTGTGGTACAATTCCCACTAAAATAACAATTTAAAGCAAAAACGATACGACCCGCAAACAGTATCTTTGTGCAAACCATTTGGATGACGGAAAAGGATTTTATTCCCGAAGAAGGCCTTAAATATCCTTCTTCCGGAAAGGTAGCCTGGAAAGCGCCCAGTAATATAGCGTTGGTAAAATACTGGGGGAAACACCCTGATCAGATCCCTGCTAATCCCTCTATTAGTTTCACCTTGGATGCTAGTGCAACCACAACTTCAGTGGCCTTTGAAAAACTGGACCAGCCTGCAGAGCGATTTTCATTTGAATTTCTTTTCGAAGGAAAACCAAAGGAGGATTTTATCCCGAAAATCGAGGTCTTTTTCGAACGTATTGTCTGTTATCTGCCTTTTTTGAAGCAATTCCATTTTATCATAGACTCTGCCAATTCTTTTCCACATAGCAGCGGTATAGCTTCTTCTGCCAGTGGGATGGCAGCGCTCTCTTTATGTCTCCTGGAAATAGAAAAACGAGCTAACCCTGCAACGAAGGAGGCCTATTTTCAACAAAAAGCTTCTTTCCTGGCGCGTTTGGGCTCCGGGAGCGCCTGCCGTAGCATTTCGGGGAATCTGATTCAATGGGGAAAAACCCCTTCCATTGCACAAAGCTCGGACCTTTATGGGATCCTATATCCTTTTGAGGTACATCAAACTTTTAAGAACTACCAGGATACTATATTGTTAGTTCATAAGGGCAAGAAAGCGGTGAGTAGTACCGTAGGCCATGGACTCATGAAGGGGCATCCTTTTGCCGCCCCACGGTTTCAACAAGCACATGAAAATTTAGAACGATTGCAGTCCATTTTTACCAGCGGGGATTTGGAAGCCTTTATAACTATTGTGGAAAGCGAAGCTTTGACACTCCACGCGATGATGATGACCAGCCAGCCCTATTTCATTTTAATGGCGGCAAATACTTTGGAGATTATTCAAAGGATATGGCAATTTCGCAAATCCTCGAATACACCTATCTGTTTTACCCTGGATGCGGGCGCAAATGTTCATGTGCTTTATCCGGAAAGTGAAAAGGAAAGATGTATACAATTTATTCAAGATGAACTAGTTGCCTATTGCGAAAACGGACATTATATTTGCGACCGAAATGGGATAGGAGCCCAACCAATAGTAGCCACCTAATAAGGAATTGGTTTTGGAGCCGTTATTAAGTGCAGAAAAACTAATAATTTCCCAAAGTGTTGAAAGGAAACGTAAGTTTGTTTATCTTTAACTCGTAAATTGTTGAACAAAACAATGAAAGGGCCTTTATTTTATTCTAAAATTTTACTTTTTGGAGAGTATGGGATCATAAAAGATTCCAAAGGCTTATCCATTCCCTACAACTTTTTTAAGGGTGCCCTGAAGTCTGATGACACCACTTCAGAGGAGGCGTTAAAGTCCAATGCCGGATTGCAAAAATTTGCTGCCTACCTGGAGGAAATACAACACGAAGATTTGGTTAGCTTCGATATTGCGGCGCTAAAATCAGATATTTCCAATGGCATGTATTTCGACAGTTCTATTCCCCAGGGTTACGGAATTGGTAGTAGTGGAGCCCTAGTTGCTGCCATTTATGACAAATACGCCCATAACAAGATCACTGTATTGGAGAATCTTACCCGGGAGAAACTGTTAAAGCTGAAAACTATCTTTGGTAAAATGGAATCTTTCTTTCATGGAAAATCCTCTGGATTGGATCCGCTTAACAGCTACCTCAGCCTGCCTATTCTCATTAATTCCAAAGATAACATTGAGTCGACCAGTTTACCTTCTCAGTATAAAGAAGGAAAGGGAGCAGTGTTTTTATTGGATAGTGGAATGACCGGAGAAACGGCGCCCATGGTGCATATCTTCATGGAAAAAATGAAGCAGGAGGGATTCCGGAATATTATCAAAGAGAAATTCATCAAACATACCGATGCTTGTGTGGAACACTTTCTCAATGGGGATATCAAATCCCTTTTCGGGCATGTAAAACAACTGTCTAATGTGGTGTTAGATCATTTTAAACCAATGATTCCGCAACAGTTCCATTCCTTATGGCAGCAGGGTATTGAAACTAACAATTACTATCTTAAGCTTTGTGGTTCCGGAGGTGGCGGATATATTTTAGGATTTACCGAAGATATAGACAAAGCCAAAAAAGCGCTTGCAGGCCATAAATTGGAGGTGGTCTACAATTTTTAAGAGATACCCATGCTTAGCAGAAAAAATAGGCTCTTGCTTTTCAAGCTACTGAGCCTTTTTTCAGTAGTACGTGGATATAATATTCTGGTTATTACCCTGGCACAGTATCTGGCTTCCATCTATATTTTGGCCCCGGATTGGCCTTTTCGGAAAGTGGTACTGGATTTTAACCTGTTTTTGATTGTTACCGCTTCGGCCCTGGTTATTGCTTCAGGCTATATTATCAATAATTTTTATGATGCAGAAAAAGATCTGATCAACAAGCCTACCAAGAGCATGTTGGATAGGTTGGTAAGCCAACGTTTTAAATTAACCACCTATTTCATTCTCAATTTTTTAGCGGTATTTGCTGCCAGCTATATTTCTTTTCGGGCAGTATTCTTTTTTTCAGCCTATATTTTTGGCATCTGGTTCTACTCCCATAAACTTAAGCGTATCCCTGTGTTGGGTAATCTGGTCTCCGCTACTCTCGCCATTGCACCATTCTTTGTAGTTTTTGTCTATTACAAGAATTTCGAAACCGTAATTTTTGTACATGCGGTATTCCTCTTTTTGTTGATCCTGGCCCGGGAGATCATTAAGGATTTGGAGAATATGGCCGGGGACTTGGCGCAAAACTATCGGACGATTCCCATACTTTACGGACCTGGGGCAGCGAAAGGGGTAATTGCGTTTTTGATTGTACTAACCTTAATTCCTACCTATCTGCTCATTTATATTTTTGATGTAGGAGAGATGTACTTTTACTTTATGGCCGCCGGGGCATTGTTAGTAATATTCCTGGTGCTGCTTTGGAGATCAGCGGCAAAAATGCATTATGTTTGGCTGCATAATATTCTCAAATTTATCATTGTAGCTGGGGTATTCAGTATTTTACTGATAGATGTGGACCTGGTGCTTAATCGGATTTTATGAAAGCAAACGAATTAAAAGTAGCCCTTGCACAAATAGCTCCGGTATGGTTGGATAAAAAAGCCACCCTGGAAAAAATCGAAGCCACGCTGTTAGAAGCAGCAGGGGCTGAGGCAGAACTGGTCATTTTTGGAGAAGCTTTTTTGCCCGGATATCCTTTTTGGCTGGCATTAACGGGTGGGGCAGAGTGGAACACCAAAGTAAATAAGGAAATCCATGCGCATTATGTTCGAAATTCCGTTCAAATTGAGGCTGGGGACTTGGACGCCATTTGCGAAGTGGCTAAAGAAAACAATATCGCTGTGTATTTGGGCATTATGGAAAGACCAAAAGATCGAGGCGGCCATAGCATTTATGCCTCCCTGGTATATATCAATGAAACCGGGACAATCGCCTCTGTGCATCGAAAACTGCAGCCTACATATGATGAACGGTTAACCTGGGCTCCGGGAGATGGCCACGGACTTAGAGTGCATTCCTTAAAGCAGTTTACAGTAGGAGGGCTCAACTGCTGGGAGAATTGGATGCCATTGCCAAGGGCGACGCTCTATGGCCTGGGTGAAAACCTCCATGTCGCGGTTTGGCCGGGAAATCTAAACAACACCAAGGATATCACCCGGTTTATTGCTCGCGAATCCCGTAGCTATGTGATCTCAGTATCATCATTAATGCGTAAAGAAGATTTCCCTTCTGACACACCGCATTTGGAGAAGATTCTGAGGAAAGCGCCTGAAGTACTGGGAAATGGGGGTTCCTGCATTGCCGGACCTGATGGCGAATGGATTATGGAACCTGTAGTAGATAAGGAAGGGCTGCTCTACGAAATACTAGATTTCAATAAGGTATACGAAGAACGACAGAATTTTGATCCGGTAGGGCACTATTCCCGGCCCGATGTTACCCAACTAAAAGTGAACCGTGAGCGGCAATCCACCATTAATTT
Organism: Flavobacteriaceae bacterium; assembly: GCA_028277085.1. Classification (GTDB taxonomy): domain Bacteria; phylum Bacteroidota; class Bacteroidia; order Flavobacteriales; family Flavobacteriaceae; genus Croceivirga. The sequence continues at coordinate 15,757 of JANQHL010000015.1, read as the reverse complement.
TAAAGACTAATCCTCCCCTTTTCCATCTAAAAGCTCGTATCCCTGTTGTATTCCTTTTTCGATAGGGGGAACCCCGCGTTCCATCCAGGAAGGTTTGCCTTCGCCTTTTAAGTAATAATCAAAATATTGAGCCATTCGGATGTTAAAGTCTTTCCGATTTTGCAGTTTTAGGGGCCAGTGGGGTTCCCCGTTATAGTTCAGAAACCAGGAGGGTTTACCTAAACGCCGTAAGCTTACAAAAAATTCAATTCCCTGATACCAAGGCACATGACCATCGGCGTCATTGTGCATAATGAGTAAAGGGGTATTGATTTTGTCAATAGTAAATATGGGTGAATTTTCAATATAACGCGATGGATATTCCCAGGGGGTTCCACCAATTCTACTTTGGGTATGTTCATACTGAAACTGCCTGCTCAGCCCTGTCCACCAACGGATACCGCCATAAGCGCTAATCATATTGGGAACGGGTGCCCCTGATTCTGCGGCTTTGAAAATGTCCGTTTTGGTTACTAAATAGGCAATCTGGTAGCCACCCCAACTATGACCCTGTACACCTATATTATCCTTGTCGATAAACCCTTTTTCTATTAAAGAAGTCACGCCTGGAATCACACAGTTATACGCACTTTCTCCCGGATACCCTACCCGGTATTCTACATCGGGATTAAAGATCACGTAACCTCTGCTGGTATAAAAACTATAATTTAAAGAAGATCGCTCCGCCCGGGGATGCCTGTGCCTATGAATTCTATCTGAACTTCTTTCATAAAAATTGACTAATAACGGATACTTTTTGTTGGGGTCAAAATCCTCAGGTTTCACCAACATTCCTTGTAATTTTTTGCCATCCAGGGAAACCCAGTCAACCAATTCAATGGTCCCCCAATTGTATTCCTGCTGTTGCGGATTGGCGTCACTTAGCCTGAGAGGTCTTTTAAAGCTTAGGTTCGTAATTTGCAAATCCGGAAATTCTTGAAAAGATTGTTGGGTAAAGATCAGCTTGTCCTCATTTTTTGCCTTTTTGGGTTGGGAATAACCATAGGGACCTGACACTAGCGATACAACACGATTTGCCTGTGGGTTATACGTTGCATACCCTCCATCCTTAGTAGTTTCATGAAATGTACTGAGCAATAACGATTGACTAAAATCAATGGCTTCCTCTTCCTCATCCAAATCCAAGTAGCGATATACTATTTTGGAGGCTCTTCCATTGGTCAACTTCACTTTTTCACCTGTTTCGGGTTGCATTTTCCAGATATCGTAACGGTCATACACCAAAAGGAATTCGTCATCCTTTGTCCAGCCGGCAACGCCATAGGGAAAGGGGTAGTTGGGGTAGTCATTTTCTTCGCTGTAAAAAACTTCCCCTTTGGTCAATGCAGTATGTTTCCCCGAGCGTAAATTGTATGAAAACCAGGTGCTGTCCACCCTATGGTAGCCATAACCATAATTTCCTTTTGGACTAAGCCGCAGCTGTGGTATTTTTTTGAATTCGTGAAGGGTTTCCCCTGTTTTGGTATCAATAGCCTTGTAGTCATAATACCGCCGGGCCGTCCACTGACTTTCCAAATCATAAGGGCTACTGCTGCGAACCAAAGCGATGTCGGAGTTGCCTTTTTCGCCCAATTCGGTTTCCATAAAAATTTCGTCGGCCAGCATCACGACCTTTTTATCGCTGAGATGTAGTGCCGTGGTAAACGACTGTATGGAGTCATTTTTTAATTGCAATTCCTGAACTGTATATAAACGCGGTTCATCATAGGTCCAAACCTCTACATTCACGATTTCTTCATCCACTAAAGAAGTATCTTTTTCAATAGGGGGTTTTGCCAATCCAAAATAGAGTTTGGATCCATCCTCCGAAAAATGGATCGTACCGTGTTTTGAAACCACATAATTGTTGGGCGCACCGGCGTTATCCAAAATCTTTTGAGCTGCTGGTTCCCCTTCTTCCCATAAATACAGTGCATTGGGGCGTAGCTGTACTTTGGTAGTATCGGTATCCGCAATAAAGCCAAGGTGTCGGCCGGAATCACTGAACCCTAATTGCGCATATTTGGCCTTTGGGGCTTGGTGTAAGGTTGTCGTTACACCAGTTTCAAGATTCCGAACAAAGACCCCTGCATCACTGTCTTTGGTGGCTCCTGTCGAAGTATAGGCAAGGTACTTTCCTTTTTTGGCGAAACTATAGTCGGTAACAAACCTAAGGGTGTCTTGTTGTCCGGATTCAAGATGGAACACTACCAAATGGTAGCCGTTCTTTTTTCCTACTTTTTTGGGTTTGTCTTTTTTCTTTTTGCCCTCTTGTAGCGTATCCCTTTCGTTCTCCTTTTTCGCTTTCTTTATGTCTTCTAGTTGATAGGCCAAATATCCGGACCACTTCTCAGGGATTTTATAGGATTTTACAGGGCCCACCTTAACCAAACGCTGATTGTTAAGATTGAAAATACCCAAAGAATCCTTGGGGAGCTTATCTTTTTTGACTTTCCTTTTCTTCATGGCAATGACACTGTCTTTCCAGGCTTTAATGGTAAAAACAGCATACTTGGAATCATAGGTGAATTCCCCTTTTTGCCCCCGATCATACTCCAACACGAAATTTCCTTTCGCATCCTGGACTTTAAAAAAGTGATCTTTTTCCCCTCTTTCCAAACTGTATAGAACGTAAGCGCCATTGGAAGAGATGGCTTCATCTTTTATGGTGTTCCAAAGGTCAAAATCACTGTGATCTAATATCTTTTTCTGGCTAAAGGATACTGCAGTGATCAGGGTTAATACGAAGGGTAGTGTTCTTTGTAACATATACTTGAGGTTAATCCCTATAAATATAGGATATAGCAAGGATTTTTAAATAGTGGTAAATAACAGGTTCAACGGAAAACTCCTTCTCTCCGTGTAGGGCACTTCACCTTTGGTGAAGACGGAGGGGTTGTCTACCTTTGCCGAAATTTAAGACTGATGGCGAAATCAGACAACGAACGCAATCGTAAACCTAAAGATCGCAGAACCGGCGGTCACCAACCGAAACGGTTTTCCCGGAAACCCTCAACTTCAGGACCTTCCTCCCATCAAAGAAAGGATTCGGATCTTATCCGATTAAACCGATACATTGCCAATGCCGGGATCTGTTCCCGTAGAGAAGCAGATACCTTTATCGCCGCCGGAAATGTTACGGTAAATGGTCAGGTGATCACTGAAATGGGGTATAAGGTTCGAAAAACCGACGATGTCCGTTTTGACGGCCGGAAACTGAATCCGGAAAAGAAGGAATACGTGCTCTTGAACAAGCCCAAAAACTTTATCACCACTACCAGTGATGAAAAAGGAAGGCGTACGGTAATGGAATTGGTGAGTAGTGCCTCCAATAACCGTCTCTACCCGGTAGGACGGCTGGATCGAAATACTACAGGATTGTTATTGTTTACCAATGATGGGGATCTGGCCAAAAAGTTGACACATCCCAAACATGGGGTACGGAAGATCTATCATGTACACCTGGATAAGAATGTTACTATTGGAGACCTTCGGAAAATCCGGGAGGGGTTGGAACTTAATGATGGTCCTGTTACCGTAGATGCCGTGGATTATGTTCAAGGCGCCACCAAGAAAGAAGTCGGAATAGAGATCCACTCTGGGCGTAACCGTATTGTTCGGCGAATCTTTGAGCATTTGGAATATGAGGTGGTACGATTGGACCGAGTAGTATTCGCCGGACTTACGAAAAAAGACCTACCCAGGGGCCATTGGCGGTTTTTGACCGAACAAGAGATCATTAATTTAGGGATGATACAATAAAATGCGGGGCACCGGCTGTTGATGGCTGATCGTTCGTCACACGAAGGAGGAGCTTTCCCAGTATTGGTTATGAAATTTGATCTAATCGTTCCCTTTCTATCCTTGTGATCAAGGCTATTAAAAGTTCTTGATCCCTTTCTGTAAGTGTATTAAACAGGCTATTGCCCTCCGTTAAGACTTCAAGTCCAAATTCAAGCCCTTTTATTTGACCCGGTGAATAGGATTTCTCCTTTTTTCTCATCACAAAGATCACATACTCAATAATCTCTATGATCTTTTTTATCAATGCCTTGTTATGTAATGTTTCAAATAAAGATTGGGAGGTTTCGATGAAATCTTCAATTTCCTGGCGGGGCAATAAATTGATGAGCCTGTTTATTTTTGGTAAATCATAAGGGGGTTCAATATGGTTTTTGATGGCTTCCTCAACAAAAATAGTTTCAAATTTTGCAGCTGCTCGAAAGGACTTCAACGCTTTTAACCCGGTATGTAAAACTTTTGGGAGGTGTCTTCCATACCTGAAGATCAGCCTGGAAGTATCCACTACTATTCGGACTAACTTTTGAGGTTGTTTAATGTATTCATCTAAACTTTTGAAAGCTTCGTCTAATTCGCTCCGCTTTTCAAAATCGGGATAGATATAGTCTAAAAAAAAGCTTCTCAGCAAGGCAACCGTTTCCTCATTTATGGATTCAGGAATGGTATAGTGACGTTTAATATTTTGGTATTGATATCTTTCACGAATGGTGTCCCGATACCCATCGATGATGTCCTGTAAAATTTCCGCTCTGGTCATCTATCTATTATTCGTCCCTGGAATACCCGTTTTGATATCCTAAATTGTCAATCCTCATAAATATCAAATTCAGCAGAAATTTCCGCCATCAGTTCCTTGTCCTCAAATTGTGCATCGGTCATTTGTGAAAGGCGTTCCAGATATTCATCAAACTTGCCATTTTTAAAGATGGAAAGCATCTTTCCCCCTTTTTCACATTTGGCAGCATGCCATACGTTAGGTGGTACGGTGATGGTATCTCCAGCTTTTGCAATAAGGGTTTCGTCATCGAAAGTATATTCGACCTCACCTTCCAGGATGTAGAAAACCTCCAACATTTTTTTATGATGATGGCGCGGAAGATAAAAACCAGGTTTTAGGGTATCTTCCACAAAGCATAGCTCCCCATGGGTATGTGAAGAGGCCAATTTAATAAAACAATGATCTTGCCCGAAGGGATAATTTTTGCCATGCCCTTGCCTGATTATTTCCTTTTCTTTCATGATTGTTAACGGTTAACTGCTATTACTACTTTTCGGTTGAAGTTACCAATTCCGGCCGAGCTATTGGCAGTTGTATATAGTGCCGAACAAGTTTACGGTATTCGTAAAAAGTGACATGATCCTCGGGAGGCTTCCCGTTTAGGAGGCTTACTTTTTTAAATCTTTTTGTACCACTATTTCGCCCGGATAATATATTGATAAGGAAGCAGGTCAACATTTACCACAAATGAGGTATACTGTGCTTCTTTAAGTTCGTGAATTACCTGATCGATGGCTATCTTATGATCTATAGGAGGGCCTACGGGAGCTTCGGCTTTGAAAAAATCGATAATAACCAGCTCGCCTTCAGGTTTTGTGCCCCTTTTTACCTGGGAAAAATAGTCCGGGCGGTTTTCAATATGGTGATAGGTGTTCACTATTAACACTTTGTCCACTTCATGTTCTTTTAACCCGGGAGTGTCATAAGGAATTTTCCTAGGCTCAATGTTTTTTAGGTCGTTTTTTTCAATTCTGTTTTTAAGGAATGCCTGGAATTCATCATCTACATCGGCTGCAATAACGTAGGCCCCTTTTGCTGCCAGTTTAACCGAAAAATAGCCCGATCCTGCACCAATATCCAAGACGGTTTGCCCCTGGATGTTCCCTAAATAGTCCATTACTTTCTCTGGCTGCTGATACTCATCCCTTTCGGGAGACTCAAAGCGCTTGATCAAGTCTTCCACGGATGATTTATGCATGTGCGCATTAGCAGCACCATGATGCGCTTGTTTATCATGTTCCTGCTTATGAACATCATGCTTTTGGTTCTCCGTAGTCTGCTCTTTATTACTGTTGCATGCAACTACTAAAAAGAGCGAAAAAATAAATGCTACTTTTTTCATTGTGTTCAAAGATTAATTATCCCAGTTTTTTGCGAATTTCCTCCAAACACAAGTTCCCTAAACTTCCTTCATGGGTATGGCCGATGTCCTTTTTTGGGGTAAAGTTACCGCTTTCTATAGCTTGTCCCATTTGCTTATACGCTTCCCGAAAGGGCATGCCGTTTTTTACCAGTTCATTTAGGGTATCCACACTAAAAAGATAATCGTATTTGGGATCGTCCAAAATAGAAGTATTTACCTGTACTTGCTTTAGGCTAAAGATGATGATCTCAAGGCAGGCTTTGATATCCTGAAGGGCGGGAAGCAGGATCTCTTTTACCAGTTGAAAGTCCCGGTGGTAGCCACTGGTCAGGTTATTGATAACTAAAGTGAGTTGTTGGGGAACTGCCTGGATCTTGTTGCACTTGGCCCGGATCAGTTCAAACACATCCGGATTTTTTTTGTGCGGCATAATGCTACTGCCTGTGGTGAGTTCGTTAGGAAAACTGATAAAGTCAAAATTCTGGCTCATAAACAAGGTAATATCCATGGCCAGTTTAGATAGGGTCGCAGCGATACTGGCTATCCCCACTGCTGTGGCCTTTTCCACCTTTCCCCGACCCATTTGAGCAGCTACTACATTATACTTTAAGGTTTTAAATCCGAGTTCTTTGGTCGTGTAAGAACGGTCAATAGGAAAGGAACTGCCGTAACCGGCAGCACTACCCAGTGGATTTTGGTCAGCAATCTTATAGGCGGCTTCTAAGAAATAGAGATCGTCAATCAGGCTTTCAGCGTAAGCGGAAAACCACAGTCCAAAAGAAGAGGGCATGGCAATTTGCATATGGGTATAGCCCGGCAATAGTACATCTTGATGTTGCTCTGCCAATGCAATAAGCAGCTCGAACAGCTGCTTGGTTTGGGTTTTGATCTCGGTCAGTTCCGCTTTGAGGTAGAGCTGCATGGCCACCAAAACCTGATCGTTACGCGAACGGGCAGTATGGATCTTTTTCCCGGTGTCTCCCAGTTTTTCCGTAAGCAGGAATTCGATCTTGGAATGCATGTCCTCAAAATTAGCTTCAATGGTGAAGGCGCCATTCGCTATGGCTACGGCAATTGCTTCTAATTCCGATACTAAAGCGTTAGCTTCTTCCATAGTGATCAGTCCGACCTTACCTAACATTTTTGCATGTGCCTTGGAGGCCATGACATCATATTTGGCTAGAATTAAGTCCAATTCCCTATCATTCCCTACGGTAAAATGATCGATCTTTTCGTCTGTGCTAAAGCCTTTATCCCAAAGTTTCATGATTTTTAGATGTTAGATGTTAGATTGGAGATTTTAGAAATTAGGTGCTAGAGAACTTATTGATGAAGGAGTTTATCATTTTTTGGATCTCATTGATAAGCTCTTTGTAATTGTTCATGGATTTTAGGTTTGCGGTCTCATCTCAAATCTAATATTTCAGTTCTATTTAGTTAAAAAGCCCTCAAGAAGATCAATGTAGATGCCTACCCCTTCCTCTACTTCATGCACATGAATAAATTCGTTTGCAGAATGGGAGCGTACACTATCCCCAGGGCCTAACTTCAATGAAGGGCAGCTCAATTCTGCCTGATCGGACAGGGTGGGCGACCCATAGGTTACTCTTCCCAAAGCGATTCCGGATTGCACCAAGGGGTGGTCGAAGGGAATGGAAGAACTCCCGAGGTTAAGCGATCTTGGGGTTAATGTACAGGGCGCTTCCTGTTGTAAAATCGCGTTGATCTCCTCATTGGTATAGCAATCGTTGACCCGGGTATCGATTACCAGATCTACATGTCCGGGAACTACGTTATGTTGGCTTCCCGCATTGATTTGTGTCACTGTCATTTTTACCGGCCCAAGTGCATCAGATACCTTTTCAAATTGATAATTCTTGAACCACTCCAGGACTTCGATGGTATTGTAAATGGCATTATTATTATTGGGATGTGCCGCATGTGAGGGTGTGCCTCCTACCTTGCCTTCAAAAACCACCAGCCCTTTTTCTGCTATAGCCAAATGCATTTGCGTGGGTTCTCCTACAATGGCGACATCTATTTCCGGGAGTATGGGTAACAAGGCAGATATGCTCTTATCCCCGGCATCTTCTTCCTCTGCAGTGGCACTCATGATAATGTTATAGCTAAGATCTTCACGTTTGTAGAAATGTACAAAAGTGGCCAAAAGAGAAACCAGTGCACCCCCGGCATCGTTGCTGCCCAGGCCGTAGAGCTTGCCTTCTTCAATATGGGGATCAAAGGGATCTTTGGTGTAGGCCGAATTGGGTTTTACTGTATCATGATGAGAGTTGAGTAGTAAATTGGGTTTGCTTTCATCGTAATACTTGTTGAAGGCATAAATATTATTGTATTGCCGTTTGGTATCTACTCCAAACTTTTCCAACCAATTATCAATGGCAGTTGCCGTTTCGTCCTCTTCTTCAGAGAAAGAAGGGATAGCAATTAATTCTTGTAATAGTTCCAGGGCTTCCCCTGCAAGTGTTGCTTTATCTAGTGTCATCCGACCAAAGTTGTGTAATTTTTATTTTCTTTTTGGAACAAACCTAAATTGCCAATACGTACTTCCTGAACCCCATTTTTAAGGGAAGCGAAGGCATTGTGCATTTTGGGAAGCATTCCCTTAGCGATACTACCTTTATCTACCAATTTTTGGTACATGGTATGATCTATTTTGGCAATGATCGAGTTAGGATCATTAACATCTTCAAGGACCCCAGGTAACTCAAAACAGTAGTAGAGTACGGTGTGGAAATCAGTGCTTAGGCCAATGGCTATTTCGGAAGCAATAGTGTCCGCATTGGTATTCAGCAGTTGTCCTTTGCCATCGTGTGTAAGTGCGCAAAAGACAGGAGTAAGCCCCAGTTGAAGGATTTGATGCATTTTTTCAGAATTCACTGAGGTGATATCACCGGCAAAGCCGTAGTCTATCTCTTGTACAGGACGTTTTTGAGCTTGAATGGTATCGGCATCAACTCCGCTCATCCCTAAAGCATTGCAATTTAAAGCTTGCAAGCGTGCCACGATTTCTTTATTTACCAATCCGGCATACACCATGATGACTACATCCAGTGTTTCTTGGTCTGTAATACGCCTACCATTGACCATTTTCGGGGCAATTCCCAGTTTATTTAATACCTCCGAAGCCTTTTTACCTCCTCCATGCACCAATATTTTATAACCTTCTAAGGATGCAAAATGTTCTAAAAACAGGGAAAGTGCTACACTATCTTCAATGATGTTACCACCAATTTTTACTATGGATAAGGTTTGTCTCATCTTAGGTGTTTAAAATTCCGCCATCAATGGTCATTGCCGTTCCTGTGATCCAGGAAGCGTCTTCAGATACTAGAAATAAGGCCAGTTTGGCCACATCTCCTGGGGTGCCCAGTCTTTTTAATAATGTGGTGTTGGCAGCATTTTCAACCGCAGTTTTTGGATCCTCAAAGGCCTTTGCCGAGTCCCAGATCAATGGGGTGTCAACAGGGCCCGGACATAAGGCATTTACCCTGATTTCCGGGGCGTATTCAACGGCCATTTGACGCATTAGGGCAAGTGTCGCACCTTTTGACGCACAATAGGCTGGATGATTGGGGAAGCTCTTGAACGCCGCAATGGAGGAATTGATGAGGATGGTACCACCCCTCTCTTTTTGTAGATGGGGGATGGCATATTTTGAAATATAGAAGATGGAACTTAGGTTGACATCCAATGTTTTTTTCCATTCCGAAATGGGGAGGTCCACTACATTGCCCAATCCCAACATCCCTGCGTTCAATGAGAGTACGTCCAAACCACCAAAGCTGCTTAAGGCTTTGTCGACGAGTTTCTTGTTGTTATCAACGTTACCTACGTCCCCTGGTACAAATACAGATCCGGGAAGTTCTTCCTCAAGGGTTTGGCCCTTTTCTTCGTTACGGCCAGAAAGGACGAGTTTGCCCCCTTCTTCATAAAAGGCTTTGGCAATGGCTTTTCCCATTCCACTTGTTGCCCCGGTAACGATACAGACCTTGTTCCTTAATTTGATTTCCTCCATTTAAAATGCCTCCAATATTCGCTTTAAGACCAGCTGTGCAGCAAAAGTACGGTTATTGGCTTGCTCGGTAACCAGGCTTTTTTTGCTGTCGAGAATAGCATCCTCCACCACCATATTCCGTCGTACGGGTAAGCAGTGCATGAACTGCGCATTGCCCAATTTGGCCTGTGTCATTGTCCAGCTGGTGTCTAATTGCAGCACTTTACCATAGTTCGCATAACTACTCCAGTTCTTCACATAGACAAAGTTCGCATTTTCCAGGGCTTCTTCCTGATCATACACAATTTTACATCCTTCTGTGATTTCCGGGTTGAGGTCATAACCGGGAGGATGGGTAACGACAAACTCTGCCTGGTGTTGTTTCATCATTTTTACGAAACTATTGGCTACGGCATGGGGCAAGGCCTTCGGGTGTGGTGCCCAGGAAAGGACTACTTTAGGACGTTCCACCAGCTGGTGCTCCTCAATGGTGATGGCGTCTGCCAAAGCCTGGAGAGGATGTGCGGTGGAACTCTCCATGTTCACCACGGGAATGCTGGCATATTTGGCAAACCCCCGGAGTACTCTTTCGGCTTCATCTTCCTGTTTGTCCTTCAATTCGGCAAAAGCACGAACAGCCACAATATCGCAATACTGACTCACTACCTGTGCGGCTTCCTTAATGTGCTCCGCTTTGTGTTGATCCATAATTATCCCGTCTTCAAACTCTAACTGCCAGCCTTCATCTCCAAAATTCATCACCATGACCCGCATCCCAAGGTTCATAGCCGCTTTTTGCGTACTGAGTCGTGTACGCAGGCTATTGTTAAAGAACAGCAGACAAATGGTCTTCTGTTTTCCCAAAGTGTCAAACTGGTACGGCGCTTTTTTTAAGGCAATTGCTTCGTGCACTGCTTGTTGTAAATGTTCAATATCATTTATGGATAGAAAATGCTTCATTATAGTTCATTTTTCAATCGTTCAAAAAAGAGATCAATATCGTTTGAAGTAATGTTCAAAGCCGGTAAAAACCGTAATAACTTTTTATTGGCGGATCCTCCCGTAAAGACATGCTGGTTGTAGATCAGCCTTTTTCGTAATTCGCCTACTTCCTCCTCAAATTCCAGTCCCAACATCAATCCACGCCCTTTCACCTTTTTTACTTCGGGAACTACAGCTGCCTTTTGTTTAAAATAGTCGCCCATTTTTGCAGCGTTTGCTATCAGCTTTTCTTTTTCAATCACCTCCAGTACCGCAAGACTGGCCACACAGGCCATATGGTTCCCGCCAAAGGTAGTACCCAGCATCCCGAAGGAAGGTTGTAGATCATTGTGGATAAGAATTCCTCCAATCGGGAAACCGTTTCCCATCCCTTTTGCCATAGAAATGATATCGGGTTGAATCCCATGGTGTTGAAATGCAAAGAATTTTCCGGTTCTTCCGAAGCCGGACTGTACCTCGTCGGCAATAAGTAGCACATTGTGCTCCCTACACTTTTTAGACACCAATTGATAGAATTCTGAAGTGGGCTCATCTAGCCCACCTACCCCCTGTAAAGCCTCCAGTATTACTGCACAATGGTTGCCTCGGGTAATAAGTTGCTCAAAAGCTACAACATCATTCAGCGACACAAAATCCACCTGGTGTTGTCGGTTTATGGGGGCATTGATTTTAGGATTATCCGTAGCAGCTACGGCTGCGGAAGTCCTACCATGGAAACTGTTTTTGAAGGCAATTACACCGGCCTTTCCAGTATGAAAAGAGGCAAGTTTTAGTGCGTTTTCATTGGCCTCTGCCCCGGAATTGCAAAGGAATAACTGATAATCCGCACAACCGGAAAGTGTTTCCAGTTTCCGGGTTAGCGCTTCCTGCAACGGATTTTTGATAGAGTTACTGTAAAACGCCATTTGCTCCAGCTGTTCTTTTAACCGTTGCACATAGTGGGGGTGGGAGTGCCCAATAGAGATCACTGCATGCCCGCCATAAAAATCAAGGTAGGTTTCTCCTTTGTCATCCGTAAGGGTGATCCCCTCTGCTTTAACAGGAGTAACATTATACAGCGGATATACGTCAAAAAGCTTCATTGTTTACTATTTTCAGTCATTTCAAACCTCCAAGTGAGTAATCTAATCCGGATATCTCACATTTGTTCAATATGACATTTCTTTCATCCTTTTCTGATTTCACTGATCTTTTTATAAGAGGTCACAATCCCCTGGATAAGCGAGGAACTCAGGCCCTGATGCTCCATTTCATTCAACCCTTCAATAGTGCACCCTTTGGGAGTGGTTACCCGATCGATTTCCTCTTCCGGATGTTTGCCGGAGGTAATGAGCAGGCTGGCAGCACCGTTGCAGGTATGCATGGCCAATTCCTGAGCTTCCCGGGCATCAAAACCCAGTTGGATAGCCCCTTGTGTCGTTGCCCGAATTAGACGCATCCAAAAGGCGATACCACTGGCGCAAATAACCGTAGCCGCTTGCATCTGTTCTTCGGGAATTTCAAGGGTGTGCCCCATACGATTAAAGATCGCTTTGGCGAGCTCTATGCGTTTCTGGCCTGAAGTATTCCCGCAAATACAGGTCATAGAATTTCCAACAGAGATAGCGGTGTTGGGCATGCTCCGAATGATGCAATGTTCCTGACCAATAATGGACTCTATTTTTTGAATGCTAAATCCCGTAATTGTGCTGATAAGCACATGCCGTTCATGCAACAATGTTTTCACCGCTTCAAGGATAGCTGCAAAATGACCAGGTTGTACCGCAAAGATCAAAATATCTGAATTCTTTACAGCTTCCGTATTGTCAGAGGTGACGGTGACATTGCCATACTCCTCGAAATTCTTGATTTCTGTAATATTCCGCTTGGTCAAATACATAGTAGTAGCACCATTGCTATGCAAAATGCCTTTGGCAATGGCAAGTCCCAGGTTTCCAGCTCCTATAATGGCTATTTTCATACTGTTATATTTTTCTTGCTATGATTCGTATTCTTCTATAATCTGCATACCACTTTCCCTCACGGAAAAGTTGAGGCTTGAGTTTTTGTTGTACTGTTGTTGTGATTGCCGTTACTTGTTCTTTGGGGATTCCAACAAGGAAATCATTGGCAAACATGGTGAGCCAATCCAAAATTCCGGAAGTCTCACTGGCAAGTTCTGTTGGCCGGTCAAACAATTGTGCCATGCTCACTTCAAAGCCATTGCTTTCTAAAAGCGTTGTATACTCTGAAATTGAAGGAAAATACCAAACCTCCTTCAAAGGTTTCGGGGGGTAACCATAATCGTTTAGAGTGGTTGTAAGTTGGTTGGTAATGGAAGCAATATTGCCTTTCCCACCAAATTCGAGAATGATCCGACCGCCGTTCACAAGGTTGTTATGCATGCGGCGAATCACTTTTTCCGGTGGATGTATCCAATGGAGGGCCGCATTAGAAAAAATAGCATCGAACGGGGTATTAAATTGAAATTTTGTAGCATCCTGGACGTAAAACGCGATCCCGGGAAAGCTTTCTTTCGCACTTTGGATCATCGCTGCACTGCTATCTATTCCAACCGCATTGCCACATTGTTCGTGTATTGTTTTGGTCAAATGCCCCGTGCCACAACCTAGATCCAGGATGTGTTCTCCGGGTTTAGGACGAAGTAATTCTAGTAGCCCGGTGCCGTAATCGTATACAAAATTGTGCTTATCCTTATAGAGGGTTGCTTGCCATTTCATTTCACTGAATCTTATTTGTTTCCAGGTTCTATTAAATCCCACAGGTTGCCGTACAAATCTTCGAATACGGCTACTGTGCCGTACTCCTCTTCCCTGGGATCTTCGGTAAACCGCACATTTTTCTTTAACATGTGGTTGTAATCTCTCCAAAAGTCATCGGTATGTAAAAAGAGGAAAACCCTTCCCCCTGTCTGGTTCCCAACCTGTCTTAATTGTTCTTCATCCGCTGCTTTGGCCAACAAAAGCGAACATTCATTTGCTCCCGGAGGAGCAACAACCACCCATCTTTTTTCTTCGCTGAGCGGGGTGTCTTCAATTACCGTGAAGTTTAACTTCTGTGTGTAAAAAGCGATGGCGTCATCATGGTCCTTGACCAAAAGGGCGATATGGGCTATTTTTTGTTCCATCCTAAAATACTCCCGCTTTTAATTGTAATCCCTCGGCTTCTTCAAAGCCAAACATCAGATTCATATTTTGAACTGCCTGCCCTGAGGCCCCTTTTAAAAGATTATCCAGGGCCGAAGTAACCAGTAGTACATTTCCATGCTTGTGTAAATGAATATGGCAGTTGTTGGTATTTACTACCTGCTTTAAATGGATAGGACCTTCTGAAATATGGGTAAAAAGGGCATCCTTGTAAAAATCGAGATATAGTTCTTGTGCTTGTTCCAGATCTCCTTCAAACCGGGTGTAGGCTGTAGCCAGTATCCCTCGTGTGAAATTGCCACGATTGGGCAGGAAAAAGAGTTCACCTACAGTAGTGCCAAAGGAGGCTAAACTTTCTCCGATTTCCCCCAAATGTTGATGGGTAAAAGGTTTGTACCAGCTTATATTATTATTGCGCCAGCTGAAATGGGAGGTTTCGGAGGGCTGTATTCCGGCTCCGGTACTGCCTGTAATTGCATTAATGTGTACGTCATTGCTCAAAAAGCCCTCTTTTGCAAGGGGTAATAGCGCCAATTGTACGGCAGAAGCAAAACAACCGGGATTGGCAATGGCATCAGCGGATGTAATGGCTTCCTTGTTCAGTTCCGGCAGGCCGTAAACGTATTCCCGTTTCCCAAAACCGGAATCGCCTTTTAATCGAAAATCATTACTTAAATCAATGATCTTGGTGGTGTCTGAAAAAGCATTTTGCTCCAAGAACCGGGTCGAATTACCATGGCCCAAACAGAGGAACACCACATCAACATCTAAATTGATTTCACAAGAAAATGTAAGAGTTGTTGTTCCCAGGAGGTCGGGATGTGCGGTTGTAATTGGTAAACCAGCTTTGGTGGTGCTAAAGACAAAATCAATAGTCACTTCCTTATGCTGTAACAAGAGTCGAAGTAATTCTCCTCCCGTATATCCGGACCCTCCTATGATACCTGCTTTAATCATATTGCTGATTTACGTGATTGGCAATTTTGCCAGAGTTGGAAAGAATTTTAATAAAGCCCTTAGCTTCTTCTGCGGTCCACCCTTTGTTCATCTCCCCATAACTTCCGAAAGAAGCATTCATAAGATCGTGTGGGGATTGGATACCCTCCAAATCAAAGCGATAGGGATGCAGCGATAGAAAAACATCACCGGAAACCTGCTTCTGGGTGTCTGTTAAAAATGCCTCTATATTCCGCATTACCGCATCCAAATACTGCCCTTCATGCAATAACATACCATAAAAGTTACCCAGTTGTTCTTTTTGAAATTGTTGCCACTTGCTTAAGGTGTGTTTTTCCAGTAAGTGGTGGGCTTTAATAATTAGTAGTGGTGCTGCGGCTTCAAAACCTACCCTCCCTTTAATTCCGATAATCGTGTCGCCTACATGGATATCCCTGCCAATGGCATAAGCAGCTGCCAATGCATTCAGCTTTTCAATATTTTGAACGGGAGTGGCCGTTTTGCCATCCAAGGCAACCAACTCTCCTTGTTGAAAGGTCAGGGTAATTTTTTGAGTAGTATTGCTTTGTAGTTGACTGGGATAAGCAGTATCCGGCAAGGGCTGATCCGAGGTTAAGGTTTCCGCTCCCCCAACCGAGGTGCCCCAAAGGCCTCGA
>JANQHL010000160.1 GCA_028277085.1 Flavobacteriaceae bacterium | reverse complement strand
TGGAGGTGCTCTCGGGACTGGCAGTGGATGAAGAGTATATCCTTTCTGCGGAGGGCAAATTGTTTAATGGTGCAAAAGTCGCCATACAATAAAAAGCAGTTCGATGAAAGAAGGTTTAGCAGGTAAGATTGCCAAGGGGTTTTTGACCTCCAAGTTAACCGTATTACTTATGATTGTTTTTATGGTTATCGGGGTGTATAGCTCTTTTTTAATCCCGAGGGAGGAAGAACCGCAGATAGATGTGCCCATGGCCGACATTTTTGTAGGGTATCCGGGGGCAGATCCGACGGAAGTAGAGTCCCGGATTACCAAACCCCTGGAAAAGATCATCTCTAATATCAAAGGAGTGGAATATGTGTACTCCACCTCAATGAACGAGGCAGGGCTGGTTATTGTCCAATTCTATGTAGGGGAAGATATTGAACGGTCATTGGTTCGTTTGTACGATGAGATCAACAAGCATATGGATCAAATGCCCGAGGGGGTTACCCTACCTCTTGTAAAAACAAGGTCGATTGATGATGTGCCTATGCTGGGCCTTACCTTATGGAGCGAAACCTATGACGACTATCAATTGTCACGGATCTCTCAGGAATTGACCAATGAAATTGAGAAGGTAAGGGACGTTTCCATTACGAAAAGGGTGGGAGGGCGCAACAGGCAATTGCGTATTATTCTCGATCCTGAGAAGGCTGCCGATATGGGGCTCGATTTCTTGAGGGTCGGGCAAAGCATAAGGGCAAACCACAGCCAGATGGCTGCCGGAAATTTTTATGTACAGGACCAGGAATTCCGGGTGACCACCGGGAACTTTTTCCAATCCAAAGAAGACCTGGAACAATTAGTAGTAGGCACTAATACCGACCAACCCGTTTACTTAAAACAAGTAGCCCGGATCATAGATGGTCCAGAGTTGTCCAAAAACTATGTCTTCTTTGGGCACGGAGCTGCCAATGTTGCATTGGCCCAGGACTACCCCTCGGAATATCCGGCGGTTACCCTTTCCATTGCCAAGCGAAAAGGCGCCGATGCCATGAAGATCGCAGATATAGTTCTGGAAAAAGTTGAGCACCTAAAGAAGACCCTTTTGCCGGATGACGTTCATGTTACCGTGACAAGGAATTATGGAGAAACCGCCTCTCAAAAAGTTTCGGAATTGCTCCTGCATTTACTTGGGGCCATTGTGGCGGTAACCTTTGTAGTTATGCTGGCCATGGGTTGGCGTGGTGGTTTGGTGGTATTCCTTTCGGTTCCTATAACATTTGCCCTTACGCTACTCAGTTACTATGTTCTGGACTATACCCTAAACCGAATTACGCTATTTGCTTTGGTTTTTGTGACCGGTATTGTGGTAGATGATTCCATTATTATTGCGGAGAATATGCATCGGCACTTTAAAATGAAACGGCTTCCTTTTAAAGATGCGGCACTTTATGCTATCAATGAAGTGGGGAACCCCACCATTTTGGCGACGTTTACTGTTATTGCTTCAGTATTGCCTATGGCATTTGTTTCTGGATTAATGGGCCCCTACATGTCGCCAATGCCTATTGGGGCCTCCATAGCCATGCTGCTTTCTTTGTTTGTAGCGTTGACCATTACGCCCTATCTGGGATACCTCTTTCTACGAGAAAAACACAAAAGGGATGAAGATCAAGCAACACGTGATATTCAGGATACAATTATTTACAAGATGTATGAACGCTTTGAGCGTCCTTTAATAGAACACAAGAAGAAACGATGGCTTTTTCTTGGTATCACGTTTGTTTTTTTGATCGCGGCTATAGGGATGTTCTTCACAAAATCAGTAGCGGTAAAAATGCTCCCTTTTGATAATAAAAATGAATTCCAGGTGGTCATAGACATGCCTGAAGGCGCTACATTAGAACGTACCTCCATAGTGGCGAAGGAAATAGCCACGTATTTAAGGAAAAGACCAGAAGTGGTAAGCTACCAAACCTATGTGGGCACATCTGCGCCCATTACTTTTAATGGCCTCGTAAGACATTATGATTTGCGGAGGGGAAGTAATGTAGCCGATATCCAGGTAAATCTTGTGGACAAACACGAGCGTAGCCAACAAAGTCATGGCATTGCCAAACTATTCCGAGGCCCCATACAGGAGATAGCGGCCCGAAACGGGGCAAATGTAAAGATCGTTGAAGTTCCACCGGGTCCTCCTGTACTCTCTACTATTGTAGCGGAGGTGTATGGGCCTGATTACGAAAAACAGATAGAAGTTGCAGATCAGGTTAAAACTATCCTTTTGGAAACGGATGATGTTGTGGATGTTGATTGGATGGTGGAGGCAGATCAACCGCAATATGATTTTATAGTGGATAAGGAAAAGGCCCAATTGTATGGCGTGAGCAGCTCGCAGATTGTCAAAACACTAAACCTCGTGCTCTCTGAAAATCCGGTGACACACCTTTATCAGACCAATTCGTATGATCAGGTGGGTCTTGTATTGACTACCGCAGAAAGGGACCGTTCAAGTATAGAGGACCTGAAACGGGTAAAGATAGCTTCCGAAGAAGGGCAATTACTTCCTATTGGTGATTTGGTAGCGATCAAACAAAGAAGTAAGCCCAAAAGTATCTATCGAAAAAATCAAAGACGGGTGGTTTACGTACTATCCGATATGGCAGGAGAATTGGAAAGCCCCGTATATGCCATTCTGGGTATGACGGATAAGCTCAGCGATATAGACCTGCCACCAGGGTATGCCATAGACGAACTGTATATGGAACAACCGCGGTTTGAGGATGATTATACTATAAAATGGGATGGCGAGTGGCAGATTACGCTGGAGGTGTTCCGGGATTTGGGGATTGCCTTTTTAGGGGTGATTATCATTATTTACATGTTGATCGTGGGTTGGTTCCAAAACTTCAAGGCACCTCTGGTAATGATGGTGGCAATACCACTCTCCTTGATAGGCATTGTTTTAGGGCATTGGTTGCTGGGAGCTTTCTTCACTGCAACTTCCTTCATTGGAATGATTGCATTGGCAGGGATTATGGTCCGCAATTCTGTACTGCTTATAGACTTTGTGAACCTTAGGACAAGAGAAGGGGTGCCCTTAAAACAAGCGGTTATTGAAGCTGGAGCCGTTAGAACCACGCCCATCCTACTTACTGCGGGCACAGTGGTCATCGGGGCCTTTGTAATTCTCTTTGATCCTATTTTTCAGGGATTGGCTATCTCCCTAATGGGCGGTACCATAGTTTCAACGGTGCTGACACTTCTTGTGGTCCCTCTGGTGTACTATATGATTGAACGCAAAAATTTTGAAAAATAAAAAGCTGTAGCATTCCCTGTGGGAAGGGTTGTTTAACGTTAAAATAAAAGGAATTATGAGAAATAGAATCGTACGTGCGGTGGCAGGAAGTTTTATCCTGATAAGCCTAGTGCTTTCCATTTACGTTAGCGAGAATTGGTTGTGGTTCACAGCCTTTGTTGGAGCTAATCTTTTACAATCTTCGTTTACCAAATGGTGTCTGATGGAAGACATTCTCAAAAAGTTTGGTGTGACTGATTGACCGTCCCCGGACGGTTGGTTAGATCTGTTAAGGTTCATTTTGGACATTGCTATCTTTGTGGAATTAAAGGAAACAGATGGATTGGATTTATGAACCCTGGCCATGGTACGTATCTGGCCCTTTAATAGCGCTTACCATGGCGTTATTGATCTTAGTAGGAAAACGTTTTGGAATGTCGACCAACTTAGAAACCTTTTGCAGTTTGGGAGGAGCTGGAAAACGAATTTCCTACTTTGATATAGATGTCAAATCCCGAAAATGGGGATTACTAGTGGTGTTGGGTGCCGTCATTGGAGGGTTTTTAGCAGCAAATTTCCTTTCAGCAGATACCAGCGTAAACATAACGCCGGCTACCGTGTCACAACTCAACACTTTGGGTTTTGAAAGTGCCGGACACGCCTATTTGCCTTCTGAGTTGTTTGGTGAAGGGGCCTGGGGCGATATCAAAGTCCTACTGGTACTACTCGTTGGTGGTTTTTTGGTGGGTTTTGGGGCGCGTTATGCCGGGGGTTGTACGTCAGGTCACTCTATTTCCGGGATAAGCAACTTACAAATCCCCTCGATGATCGCGACCATTGGTTTTTTCCTGGGGGGATTGTTTATGGTACATTTTCTCTTTCCACTAATTTTTTGACAGATGAAAAATTTTAGCTATTTGCTCATTGGCGTCTTTTTTGGGATCCTTATGTTCAAATCGGAGGCTGCTTCCTGGTTTCGTATTTATGAGATGTTTCAGTTTGACAGTTTTCATATGTACGGAATAATGGGATCTGCGTTAGTGTTGGGAGCGGTACTAATACGACTTATCAAAGGTTCAGGGACCAAGTCCTTTTTTGGAGAGACCATTGTTATTGCAGAAAAGAAAAAGTCCTTTTGGCGTTATGCGATTGGCGGTGTTGTATTTGGCCTTGGTTGGGCGCTTGCCGGTGCTTGCCCCGGACCTATTTATGTTTTGTTAGGCGCAGGATTCTGGCCCATCGTAATTGTGTTTTTTGGGGCAATTCTGGGGGCATTGTGTTACGGGGCATTGCGATCAAAATTGCCACACTAAAGAATTGTGTACATTTGATGTAAATTGTTATTGTCATCAGTACGTACTCCACAATCTGTATCATAGAGGACAATATGGTTTCTCAGTTTGCAACACGCTATTGCCTGGAGCAATTCTCTGAGGGAAACTTCTCCATTTTTGTTTATGACAGTGCAGAAGCTGCTCTGGAAACGTTTACCAATTGGATTTCCGAACAAAAACCATTGCCAGACCTCATCTTTTTAGATCTGGGGTTGGACAAAATGGACGGATGGGAATTTATGAAAGCCCTAGATACCTTGGTCGTAAAGAACGGTTGTCCGGATATTTTCATTCTTTCTTCTTTCTCTAACGCCAAGGATAGAGAAGTGGCCCGGAAACATCCGATGGTACTCGGCTATATTGACAAACCGTTGACTAAAAGTCAATTGGAAACTATTTTTCAAAGCAAACCCCTAAGAAAGTTGTAGCCCCGGCAAGCCCGATAGCTATCGGGAGAACTTGCATCTAAACCTGCCCGACTGAAGTCTTTCAGGCGGGGTTTAGGAAACCTGCCTGCCGTAGTAGCCCTACCAGGACTCGAACCTGGATCTAAAGTTTAGGAAACTTTTGT
>JANQHL010000157.1 GCA_028277085.1 Flavobacteriaceae bacterium | reverse complement strand
TGCCTGCCGTAGTAGCCCTACCAGGACTCGAACCTGGATCTAAAGTTTAGGAAACTTTTGTTCTATCCCTTGAACTATAGGGCTTTGCTAAATCGGCACGCAGGCAGGCTTCTATTCCCTGTCTGCCGACAGGCAGGTATCCATTGAACTACGGGGCCAAGGGGATGGCAAAAATACTATTTTTTACTTCTTTGAAAAATTTAGTATTTCCAATTCTTCAGTACCTTAGTAGATATGGAAATGAAGATTAAAAAGGTTTTTGTAGCGGGTGCAATTTCACCAGAATTTATAGCCAACACCATTGCTGAGCTGCAAACTAAGACACAGACAGGGGCACACAATATTTTTTTAGGGCAGGTACGGGCGGATGAAATTGAGGGTAAAACCGTAAGTGCCATTGAGTACACGGCATACGAATCCATGGCCAACCAGAAGTTCCACGAAATACGGGAGGCTACTTTTGAAAAATTTGAGATAGCTAGCATGCATATGTATCACAGTTTGGGAACCGTAGCTGTAGGCGAGATTTGTTTATTCGTCTTGGTTTCCTCCCCGCATAGGGCCGTTGTTTTTGAAGCACTTCAATTTGTGGTTGAAGCTATAAAGAAGGAGGTTCCCGTTTTTGGGAAGGAGCTATTTGAAGACAATTCGTACCAATGGAAAGTGAATACCTAGAACGCCTATGGTAGATATTACGCAAAAAGAACCTACTTATAGAACCGCCATTGCTGAAGCTATTGTAAAAGTGGGTTCACAAGAAACTATTAAAGCTATTGAGCAAGGTAAAGTTCCCAAAGGGAATGTTTTTGAAATGAGTAGGGCAGCAGGATTCCTTGGAATCAAGAAAACACCCGAACTACTACCGGATTGTCATCCGTTGCCCATAGAATTTGCTGCGGTCGATTACGCTATTTCCGGTTTGGAAATTCAGGTCAAAGTCACTGTTAAGACCTATTACAAAACGGGGGTAGAGGTTGAAGCAATGCATGGGGCCAGCATAGTAGCCTTGAATCTCTACGACATGCTGAAGCCTATCGATAAAAATATCCAGATTGGAACCATACGACTCTTAGAAAAAAGGGGTGGAAAATCCGACATAAAAAATAGCTGAAATTAGTCATACCCTTTAGCACTGCGTTAAAAATTGTGTTATTTTTAATCGAGTAACCAACAATGAAATGCGCCATCTTAAGCGGGTTATAGTTGATTTCAAAAAGCTCACTCCGGAAGTTTTAAAGCTATTGGTTGAGGAGTATCCTCACGGTTATGATCAGGGAGATATCATATCGTTCAAAAATTCGGCGGGAGAGAAGGTAGAATGTGTAGAAGTACTTACGGAAGACACAAAATACCTGGTTAAGATCAGCTCCAAACTGGAGCGTACTATGGCGAATTACGATGAAGAAGATTACGTTGCTTTTGAGGCAGATGACCCCAACGCGGTAATTGATCCGGAATTACTTTCCAGGGACGAGGAAGAATAAGCAGGAGGCTACTCCTTTTTAAGGTTATCTAACATTGTCTTTGTAGTACTATCCAAATCGTAGTTTGGTATCCATCCCCAGTCACTTCTGGCCAAAGAGTCGTCAATACTACTGGGCCAGGAATCAGCTATTTGCTGTCTGAAATCCGGTTCGTAACGTATCTCAAAATTCGGAAGATATCCTTGAATACTTTGGGCTAATTGCCTGGGAGAAAAACTCATAGCTGCCAAATTATAGGAAGATCGTACCGTCAGGGCATTTGATTCTTTCTCCATCAACGAAATAGTAGCCCGGATGGCATCATCCATAAACATCATAGGTAGAAAGGTATCTGCCGCTAAAAAGCAAGTGTATTTTCCGGTTGTAAGGGCCTCATGAAAAATTTCAACTGCGTAGTCTGTAGTGCCCCCTCCTGGATCGGTTTTCCAGCTAATTAGGCCAGGGTAGCGAATACTACGCACGTCTACATCAAATTTTTTATGGTAATATTCGCACCAACGTTCACCGGAAAGCTTGCTAATTCCATATACCGTACTCGGTTCTGTGAGCGTATGTTGCGGGGTGTTTTCTTTGGGTGTGTTCGGACCAAAGATCGCAATACTGGAGGGCCAGAATATTTTGTCTATTTGCTTTTCTTTTCCCAGGTTGAGGACATTGAAAAGCGAATTCATATTCAGATTCCAGGCGCGAAGCGGAAATTTTTCTGAAGTAGCGCTTAACATAGCAGCCATAAGATAGACCTCTTCAATTTCGTAGTACATTACAACATCTTCAATTGCGGCGTAATTAGTGGCGTCCAGCAGTTCAAAGGGTCCGGACTCCATAAGACTTGAACTACCTTCTCGTATATCACTGGCTACTACAGCATCTGCTCCATATTTCTGTCGTAATTCCAGGGTAAGCTCGGTCCCGATTTGACCACAGGCCCCTAAAATAAGAATTGATTTCCCCATTTACGGATGTATTTCTAATTGGGAATAAAGATAGGATATCGGAAGAATTTGTACTTTGGCCTTATGCGGAATTTCATAATAGCTCTTGTTGTTTTTACCACATTGGCGAGTTGCAAAACACAAGGGGATCAGGAGGTAGCTTCGGACCAGAATGCTCAGGAATTCTCTTTCAGAAATATGCCAAAAGATGTTGAGTTGGTCGGAAAAGCGCAGCTTATTCTTGAAGATTGGGAGGAATACAGAAATCTGGAAGATAGCTTTTCGGTCTTGAAAAGGGCTGCGAATACAGAGGATTTGAAGTTGGCTATTGATGATCTTCTTGAAAAGGAAGTCGCACTGGCCAAGGGAGAATACCCGGCGCCCTTTAATCAACTCCAAATTAAAAGCAGGCAACAAGTACTACGTACATTCATATTGAAGATCAAAGGAAATTTGGAGGACAGACAGAACGTGCAGGAGGCCTTGGCGCAAATGTTAGAAGCCTACAACGCAATGAAAATGCAGTTTAATATTTTGACAAGCAATACTTTGGATAAAGAACTAATCGATGAGGAATAATCTATTTGTTTTACTTGTGTTTACCGCATGCTTTTCTACGGCTCAGGAAATAGCGAGGAAAAATATCTCAAAAGTTTTAGATGCCTGGCATAAGGCTGCGGCAACAGCCAATTATGAAGACTATTTTTCCAAAATGACCCCAGATGGCGTGTTTCTGGGGACCGATGCCACCGAAAATTGGCAGAATGAGGAATTCAGAGCGTTTTCAAAACCGTATTTTGATAAGGGTAAAACCTGGAGTTTTAGTGCCGTGGAGCGAAATATTTACCTTAATGAAGATAAAACGCTGGCTTGGTTTGATGAGCTTCTTGATACCCGAATGGGGCTATGCAGAGGTTCCGGGGTGTTGGAGAAATCGGAAAGCGGTTGGAAAATAGCACATTATGTACTTTCCCTTGCAGTACCCAATGAGAACGTAGCACAGTTGGTAGCACTAAAAAAGCAGAAGGATAGCCTTCGGCTAATTGAATTAAAACGGGAATACGCTAAGGATAAAAACTAGTTCTCAGTTTTTGCTTCGCTCTTCCTGGATTCCAAGGCCTGTTTGCTTAAACTCGCTAAATTAAAATTGGCATCCATTTTTAGCGCTTCATCCATTAGGGTGATCGCCTCATCAACCTTGGTTTTGTCCTGATTGAATACCAAAAGGCCTTTTAAATGAAAGAAAGCCGCTTTCAAAGGAACTTCGTAAGGTTGTTGCCTTTCAAAAAAAGCGTATTTCATATCCTCTTTGGCATTAGCAATACCATACTCAATATTTGCGCCTGCTCCTTCAGTATCACCGGTTTGTATCTTTAAGTCTGCCAGCTCATAGGCCAAATACGGAGTAGGGCTTCTTTGATAGAGCACCTCAAATTGTTCCAATGCCCTCTTGGGCTGGTTTAGTGCTTTCAAGGAAACCGCTTTTACTTGAACGGCCAGGTCAGAATCGGTGGCGTTTTTTTCTATTCCAATTGTATTTAACGCCTGAAGATGCTGGTTGCTATTCATATAGACAAAAGCAAGTGTGTCTCTTCGTTGTTGTGATGGGGAGATCACATTTAAATGGGTTAGGGCATTAATAACACCATTGACATCTCCTTGTGACCGCATTTCTTTGTAGAAGGCTTCGTAGTGGGCAAGCAACTCCGAATTGGACTGCGCAGACATACCGATAGCCAGGCAAAATGCTACTACAAAAACTAGTCTTTTCATATTGTCTCGTTTTTGGTGCCGCAAAACTAAAAAAATAATGCCAAGAGTGCTGTTAAAGTTGTTGAAACTCCTAAAAAACAAAAGATGCCATCGGCATCTTTATTATCAGCAACTTTTCAGGTACACTTCGTTACACCGTTAGTTGTGCTGTCTTTTTGTTTGTGAAATCTTGTAACAGCCTGGCATAGAAGGCTACACTTTTGTTATCACTTTCGAGACAAGAGTTCAAAAAATCGTGGAGGTTCTTGAAGAAAAGATTCATAGGGATAACCTCCAAATTAAGATTCACTGTGTTAGGATTGTATCCGGTGTCGTTTACAATGATGTTCATCTTAATTCGATGTCGATGGTAGTCTATTGCAATATCAGAAGCGTTATAATGCTTTTTAACAATAGCTTCATGGAATGCCTGTACTTTTTCGGTTATTTTCCGTTTCGCACTACTTGTTGCAATTACCCTTTCCATTTCTTTCAAGATCCTCGTTCTTAATCCTGAATTTTCCATAACTATGACTATTTATTACTATACAAAGGTAGGTGTTTCGTCGATAAGCCCTTTAAAATCAACGGTTTAATTAACATAAAGTAATGTGAATTGTTGTGAACTGTATTATTCTTGTGGTGAGCTAGGAGACAATTGAAGTGTGCAGTTGGTGCTTTTTAACAAAAAAGTTTTGACTAATAATACGTTTTTTAACAACAGGCTGGGTTGTAAGGGTATCGTACACAGGTAAAGGAAGTTTTCTTTTGGCAGCTTCTGCGGTGTAATATGCTCTTTTAGTGGGATGGTATGGATAAACGCCATTGAACACTGCATTCCAGTAGTTGTGTTTGATTATTATGCTTATTATGTGGATACAGTCCTCCCG
>JANQHL010000142.1 GCA_028277085.1 Flavobacteriaceae bacterium | reverse complement strand
CTGTTTGAGTTGATGTAATTCATTGTCGTTTACCTCATTGGATTGCTTCATTTTTTGCCACTTTGCTTTCGTTTGGGATAAGAAATGCTCTCTGCTCTTAAACTTCCCTTGAATAGCCTCCTCTAAATGATGATATGTTTTCCAATATAATTGTGCCATTTTGGATTGATAGTAGGCAGTGTTGCTTAGAAAGAGTAACAGCAATAATACAGAAAGCAATAGTGGCAGGGCTTGAGTAAATTCGTATGTATCCAAGTCCTCCAGATCAGGATTCAATGCTGTTTTTATCTGAAAAACCGCCAGTAGTATAGGCATTAATAAGGCATAGCGCCACCATTTTTTTGTGGTGAGAAAAAAAATGAGTAGTGGAAATAGCAAATACACCTTTTTCAAAAGATACAAAAGAAAATCATCAACTGCAGGAAAACCATGATTTGAAATCGTTAAGCCAAACACATTTAATTCCTGCAGATTGAATGATATTTTCTCAACTAATTTCCCTAGAATGGGCAAAAGTAATAATAGTATGGTTATGACTAAATCCGAACTACGCATTTGTTCCCGTGATTCAGTACATAGGTTACCCATTTTTCGAAAACTGAAATTCGCTAATAAGACAGCAAATCCTATTGTAAGGATTATACTTATATACTGAACTACATTCACGTACTCCTTCTTTCTCCAGGAGTATAGGGCCTCCCATAAGAATTCGTTTACAGTTAAATACAGTAGGAAGATCAATGCCCACTTAAATCTTCTGTGACTTAGTGAAAAGAATAAAGTAATATAGACAAACAATTGTAGTTGACATAATGCTGACCATATGAAAGTTTGATTGGTTACATATCCATGCTCATACTCATAATTGAAAATTGTAATTGTAGTCAAATCATCGTTTGCAAGCAGATGTAATGAAGGAATAAAGCAGTTGCCCAAAATCATAAAGGCTAGCAACACTTCTTTCTTAAATGAATTTTTACGATTACCTGCTATCATCAAAAATAACTTGCATGAAACAGAAAGATACTGAATTTATGATGTTTTAAAGTATATATTCTATAAAATAGGGACGCAAAAAAGAGTTTGTCAAAAGCACCTAGCTTCCATGTTTTTGGAGTTCTTGCTCCAGACTTTTTTTTAGCTGATACAATTCCTCCTCTTGGGAATTCTTTGAATTCTTAAGTCTTTGAAAACGATCCCTCGTCTCGGACAAAAAGATTTCTCTACGTTTAAATCTATTCCGAAGTACCATCTCTAAATGATGATACGTCCTTTGGTATAATTCCTTGATTTTGGATTGGTAGTAGGCGCTATTGGAAAGAAAGAGCAATAGCACCAGTACTAAAAATAAAAATGGGGCTGCCTCAAAAAACTCATAGGCGTCCACATCTTCTAAATTAGGGTTAAAGGCGGTTTTGATTTGAAAAACGGTTAAAATGATAGGGATCAATAAGGCGTATTTCCACCATCTTTTGGTTTTAAGAAACAAAATGAAAAGCGGAATTACCAGAAATGATTTATAGAAAAGGTAGGTAAAAAGCATATCTACATTCAAAAAACCCATGTTGGTAATCGTAAAACCAAGAACATTAATCTCCTCGGTATTTAGGGGCAAATCATACGATATTCTATGTAGCAGCGGTAGCGACAACAATATATGTGCAAGGATTAAATCATGTTTAGAGCTCGAGAATTGAAATCTATAAATCTTTCTTTTCTCAATATTTGCTAAGACTGTTGCTAAGGCTAAGACAGACATCAAAGCAGACAATTGTAATATTGGTCTAATACTATCTAATATAGCCATTGGAGTGAGACAGATGAGCAATCTATAGCTAGTCCAATAGACTAACCCGTGCAAAGCATGCCTGTATCTTCCTTGCGAAAAAAACAGAAAAACAACAGCATAAATCAGTACCTGGATATGCGATAACAAGTTCCAAACAAATTCTTGGTTGCTAAGATATCCGTGAACATAAGTATACCTTGAAATGTTTATAGAGTTTAGTTCATCATTGACCAGCAAATGAAGAGGAAGGATCATGCAATTCCCCAAAATCAAAAGAGCTAGTAACACCTCTTTAACAAAAGGATTTTTGGACTGTGCAGAGATCATCTACTGGAGTTTTCTTTAAATTAAAAGATACAGAATTTGTGTTGTATCAAAGGATATTTTCTATTAAATGGAGACATAAAATAATATGTTTGTCAAAAGAATCTATCTTCAATGTTTTTGAAGTTCTTGCTCCAGACGTTGTTTTAGCTGATACAATTCCTCCTCTTTGGAATTCTTGGAATTCTTAAGTCTTTGAAAACGATCCCTCGTCTCGGACAAAAAGATTTCTCTGCGTTTAAATCTATTCCGAAGTACCCTCTCTAAATGATGATATGTCCTTTGGTATAATTCCTTCATTTTGGATTGGTAGTAGGCGGATCTAGAAAGAAAGAGCAGCAAAATTAACACTCCCAGCAACATAGGGAAGGCCTCAAAAATTTCATATTTATCTACATATTCTAGATTGGGATCAACCCCATTTTTTAACTGATAGATCGTGAGCAATATTGGAAAAAGTAGAGCATAACGCCACCATTTTTTTACTGTAAAAAAGAGCACCATTGAAGGAACAAGAAAATTCAATTTAATTATGATAAACCAAAAGAGAGTGTGAATGAACTGCCAACCTCCACTATCAAAACTATAATTAAAAATAAGTAGCTCACTAACCCGGGGAGTGTAGTTTTCGTTTAGTTTATCCAAGAAAGGAAGGCAGAGAAGTAAGAAAAAAACAATTACATCTGTTTTTGAATGCTCTTGTTTTGTAATCGACTTACATGGAGTTATTAAGAATCCCTTACACCATAAGTGAACCAAATAGGGCATGAATACAACAAATAGACACGAATTCTTTATTAACATCATGTCTGATTCATTAGTAACCTTTTCGAAAAGAAAAAACAGTATAGAATACAGAAACCAGTATATCAGAAACAACAAAACATACTTATATCTCCTGGTAATAGAATGGAAAAATACACCTACCATCAATAAGGATTGCACATAACACAACTGTGTCCATACAAAGAATTGATTATCGGGAAAGGAATGAATAACTTTTATTCCCAGAAAGTGTAAGGTGGATAAATCCGCTTTAACCACTAAATGCAATTGTGGAAGTAAGGAATTTAGAAGAATAAAAGCTGCTAACAAGAACTCCTTGACAAAATTTTTATCTGCCACAAAGAAATGGTTCCTCAAGCTCATAAATAATGATAATAAAGGTATTTTAATAGAACCTATTAGCATAACCAATTGATTAACAAATTAAAATTGTTTTGAACGTTCCTTTAATACGGAATTTTTGTTTTTTTGAAAAGCTAGCACCAACAACCTATTTAGAATTTTTAAAGTATCGATTTTTTTTGTTTTCTCAAACCTTATTATGATTATTTTCTACGACATAACAAATATCTCCGATATTGTTCAAAATCTACTTAAAAGCCAAGGACGAATCTTCTGTTTTCATGGGGCTATGGGATCTGGCAAAACTACCCTGATCAAAGGGATGATACAGGAATTGGGAGGACAGGATAAAGGTCATAGTCCAACATTTGGTTTAGTAAACGAATACGTCAATTCAAATGGAGAAGTAATTGGGTATCATTTTGATTTTTATCGGATCACTTCGGAGCAAGAAGCTTTGGACCTTGGCCTGGAAGACTATTTTTCCAGCGGGGCCTATATTTTTATCGAATGGCCGGAAAAGATCCCGAATCTGCTTCCCCAAGATAATCTGGCCATCCATTTGCAGTTTATCGACGAAACCACCCGCCGTATCGAGTATTCCAAAGGATAGCCTAATTCTTACAACGCTTTTGCTATCTTCAAGAAACGATTTGTTCCCTCGACAAAAGGGCTATTTTTTGGGTTGAAATGCAAAAAATATCGATTAACGGTAGCTAAACCAAGAAATTTTCCTACATTTGTTGTTGAATGAATTCATTTTAATAACCAAAAAAATTAGTACGATGAACACTAGAAAACTAATTTTTGGTATTTTGGCAGTCTTTATGTTGGTAGCATTCGCTACTTCTGGTTACATTACTGACAGCCAAGACACTGGAGTGAAAAGAAAACACACAATGCGATCAAAAATTAAGTAGCGTTAAGGATTTTTTTTTTACTGAAAATAAGGGGTGACAATATGGTCACCCTTTTTTCGTTGTAAGGTTAGTAAAACCACTCTTGATGCCGGCTAAAACTAAGCTTAATAAACTGGCAAGGAAGCGAATATTAATAGAATCCTTTTTGGCATTTTTAATATTGCTTTCGCCTTTTGTTTTTAAAAGTCACGAATATCTTCCTGGAGATGAGTCGGTAGAAACGATAAGGTTTCTTTGGTTTGAAATAGGAAAGAATGGATTTCCGTCAATTGAAGGTCACGCTTGGTTTGTTTTAGGAAAAGTAGTCCCGCTGTACTTGTTGTTTATTTGGTTTTTTACCTGTAAGCATTGGTGGTACCATATAATATTAATACCCCTTGTAATGTATGTTTTTCAACTATTTGAGGTTTATTTCTACCAAGACGAAACCATTGATAGTGAAAATGTAATGTGGTTGTTACCAATTTGCGTGGTCGTTATTCCCTTTGTCTACTTTATCCGTCTAAAACTCTACGACAAGCACGTGCATGGCATTGACCTCGAAGCCATGGACACCGAGCTGCAGGTATTAAAAGAAAAAGAGGAACTTCGCAAGGAACGGGAAAAGCTGGAACAGCGAAAAGAGACCCTTGCAAAAAATCTGTAAATTTGACGAACCGTCAGCTTTACCTGTATGGAGCAACCCGCCTCGCCATTTAGCCGGCAACAATTACTACCCCAGGAAGAAACCCTGGAAGTTCTGAAGCAAAAAGGGGAATTGTTTATCGGCTTGCCGAAAGAAAACCAATACCAGGAAAAACGGATTTGCCTTACCCCGGACGCCGTGAATGCCATTACCGCGCATGGGCATCGCGTCCTTATCGAGTCGGGAGCCGGGGAAGCGTCAAGCTATACGGACCTGGATTATACCAATGCCGGGGCAGAAATTACCAAGGATACCAAAAAAGTCTTTTCCTGTCCTCTACTCCTTAAAGTGGAGCCCCCTACCCTTTCGGAAATTGAACTGATGAATCCGCAGGCAATTGTGATCTCCGCCTTGCAGATCAAAACCCAAACGAAAAAATACTTTGAGCACCTCGCCAAAAAACGGATCACGGCTATTGCATTTGAATATATCCGGGATGAAGATGGAAAGTATCCGGCCGTACGCTCCCTGAGTGAGATTGCCGGGATCTCCTCCATTCTGGTTGCAGCAGAATTAATGGCTTCCGCTAACCAGGGCAACGGCTTAATGTTTGGAAATATCAGTGGAGTACCCCCCGTGGAGGTGGTCATCATTGGGGCAGGTACTGTTGGTCAGTTTGCGGCGCGTTCCGCCTTAGGCTTAGGGGCAAACATTAAGATTTTTGACAATTCCATTACCAAACTCCGGAATATCCAAACCAACCTCAATCAGACGGTATATACCTCTACCATCCAACCTAAAAACCTTTTGAAGGCCTTAAAGCGTTGTGATGTTGCTATTGGTGCTACCCGGGGAAAGGATCGTTCCCCCGTGGTTGTCTCCACCAGTATGGTGGAGAACATGAAAAAAGGGGCCGTCATCATCGACGTAAGTATTGATATGGGCGGGTGTTTTGAAAGTTCGGAAGTCACAGATCACGAAAATCCCACCGTGGAAAAATATGGGGTCATACATTATGGGGTACCTAACATCCCTTCCCGGTATCCGAGAACCTCTTCCATTTCTATTAGCAACATCTTTACCCCCTATTTATTAAAAATTGGAGAAGACGGCGGGTTGGAAAACGCGCTGCGCTTTGACAAGGGCTTACGTAACGGATTGTATATGTATCACGGCATCCTAACCAACAAGTCCGTCGGCGACTGGTTTGGCCTATCGTATAACGATATTAATTTCTTGATCTTTTAATGGGAACCGTTTTTTTACGGCGATTGGGATGGTATTTGGTCGGACTGTCCATCGGCATCGTGTTTTTGGTATTCTTTGTACAAAAAAAAGCAGGCGAAAAAGGCGTAGAATTCTGCTACTTCCCAAATTGCCGGGTGTTGAAAGACCTTAGGGCCAAACCAATCACCTATGCGGAAGGTCTGGAAAACCGTTTTGCCCAGGACTCCGTACTTTGGCATTCTTTTTTTACCGAAGGGGAAGTGGATTTTGGTCGAAGCGATACCAAAGCGCGACCCTGTGCGATCTATACCGTCATTAATAACCAACGAAGGGTAATAAAAGTGGAAAATTGCGAATCCAGGGTTCTGGTAAAATCATTGAAGTAAACCTGAAGTTATAGCTTCCTTCTCGCCTTCTCTTTTTTTAAAAGTTCCAGTTCCCTTGAAGTCTGCCCGGTCACAGAAGTATTTTCCTCGGCCCGGCGAATGAGGTAGGGCATCACATCGCGTACCGGCCCGTAAGGCATATATTTTGCCACATTGTACTTTCTGGCCGCGAGGTTGTAACTAATGTGATCACTCATACCAAAGAGCTGACCGAACCAAATCCGGGTATCGTAAGAAGGAATGCCATTTTTGGCCATGAGTCCCATGAGTTTGTAAGAACTCTCTTCGTTATGGGTGCCCACAAAAATTTCGAAAATGTCTAAATTTTCTACCATAAAAGCAACCGCAGCATTAAAGTTGTTATCCGTATCCGACTTAGAAACGCATATAGGGCTTCGGTATCCATTTGATGTTGCACGATCGTTTTCTTTTTCCATGTATGCCCCACGAACGACTTTGATCCCTACTTTCACTCCCGCCTCTACAGCCTTTATATGTAATCCCTCCAGGTATGCCAGGCGATCCCACCGATACATTTGTGCCGTATTAAAAATGATGGCCCTGTCTTTATTATAGGTTTTCATCATTTGCCAGGCCAGGGCATCTGCCGCATCCTGCATCCAACTCTCTTCGGCATCGATCAACAAGGCTACTTCCAATTCATGTGCTTTTTGGCATACCTTGTGGTAGCGGGCAATCACTTTCTCCCACTCTACTTCCTCTTCCTTATCCAATACTTCGCCCTTCCCTACTTTTTCGTAAAGCGCTATTCGTCCAAAACCAGTGGGTTTGAATACCGCAAAGGGAATCGCTGCCTTCTCTTTGACAAAATCCAATACATGCAGGACCTTATCCACGGCAAAATCGAATTGTTGCTCTTCTTCTTTGCCTTCTACAGAATAGTCTAAAATGGAACATACGGCTTTTTCATACATTTTATCAATCATCGGTAGGCAATCCGATTCATTGACGCCACCGCAAAAATGATCAAAGACCGTTGCCCTGATAAGTCCTTCCACAGGTAGATGGGCGTTAATGGCAAAATTGGTTACGGCTGTCCCAATACGCACTAAAGGTTCATTGGCAATCAGCCGAAACAAAAAATAAGCTCTTTCCAACTCAGAGTCGCTCTTTAATTGAAAGGCTGTTGCCGTATCCTCAAAAATTCGATTCATATTTACCAAATTTTCAACGAAACAAAGATAAGTGCTCCTAAAATATTCTTTTTTTCAAAATATGGTTTTCTTTGGTCGAGATTTATCATTATGGAATCTGTAGTTACACCGGAAAATGAAGTACATTTTAATGAAGTGGCCAGTGCGGCCTTACAGCAAACACTAGCACAACACCGTTACTCCAAGGTGGTGCTTTTGGTTGATGAAAATACTGAAACCCACTGTTTACCTGTGTTTACCGAATTGGTCCCGATGCAACCTGATGGGGTGATTACTATAAAGGCAGGTGAGCAATTTAAGACGATATCTGCTTGTGTGCCTGTCTGGCAAACGCTATCCGAATTGGGATGCGATCGTAAAAGCCTGCTCCTTAATTTAGGAGGTGGTGTGGTTACGGATTTGGGAGGCTTTGTGGCAAGCACCTTTAAAAGAGGTATTGATTTTATTAATATCCCCACTACGCTATTGGCCATGGTGGACGCAGCAATTGGCGGGAAAACCGGGGTGGATCTGGGGACGCTTAAAAACCAGGTTGGAGTTATTGTGCAGCCAAAGATGATATTGGCCTTTCCTAAATTTTTGAAAACCTTAGACCAACGCCAGGTTGTAAGTGGTTTTGCAGAGATGCTGAAGCATGGTTTAATACGGGATCATTCCTATTGGAACAGCCTGGCTGGAGGCACGGACTTTACTGCTACTGCTCATATTAAAACTTCTATCCAGCTAAAAAGCGAAGTCGTGAGCCAGGATCCCCTGGAAACCGGTATTCGAAAGACATTGAACTTTGGTCATACCCTAGGGCATGCTATTGAATCTTACTTTTTAAAAGCCCCGAAACGCTCCGCATTGTTGCATGGCGAAGCGATCGCCATTGGAATGATACTTGAGGGCTATCTGTCCCACCAACTCACCGGACTGTCCAAAGTAGAACTGGATGAAATAAAGCGGGTGTTTTTAACACATTTCAAGAAAAAGTCAATCTCCACACAAGATCAGGAGATCATTATTGACCTATTAAAGCACGACAAAAAGAACACCCATGGTAATATTAACTTCGTGCTTCTTAATACCATAGGAGATGCTGCAACTGATATCCAGGTGCCCCCGCATTTATTTCACGAAGCCTTCAAATACTACAAGGAATAAGCGTTACATATACTAAAAAAACGGATTGACAACTCTTTAGGGTCAAACGCGGCATTTTTTTATAGTTTAGGTACAACAAACCTGACAAACCTACTATGAGACGAATTATTATTGATTACAAAAGGCTTGACCTCCATGTAGCGGCTTTATTAATTGACCTTTACCCGCACGGATATGGCGACGACGACATCATTGTGCTAAAAAAACCTAACGGAGAAGTTGTTGAAGCTGTGGAAGTTAAGACCGAGGATACCATCTATCTGGTAAAAATTAGCAAGAGCCTTTCCAATTTCATTGCCAACTTTGACGAAACCATCGGACGGGAGTTACAAGGCCCTCAGGAAGAGGAAACCCGGAATAACGAAGTGTTCAATGTGGATTTTGAAAGAGATGCCGAGCTTGATTCCGAAAGTGAGGATTTTTCTTAAAGCCTATTAGGACAAATACTTTTCGTGAAGTATTTTCAAATGGTGTGCCTGGTGACCACTGATCACAAAACCCAGCGCTCGTACACTCATTTTGGCCCCACTGGCCACCCCAACCCGCAAAAGCAATTCTTCATCAAATGAACGGAACAAGCTGATTGTCGACCCGCGAATTGCTTCGAATTCCTTCGCCAATTGTTCTTTTGTTCGACCGGCCGCTCCTGACTGAGGCACATAACGATCCTGATCAAACCCCGGAAGTTCGGTGGCATCTCCCCTTGCAAATCGCAATGCCCGGTATTGAAACACCCTTTCAGCATCCATGAGGTGCGTGATCAATTCGGCTACCGTCCACTTACCTTCTGCATAGGAATACGTTAATTTATGCTCAGGGATAGCTCGAAGCACAGACAACATCTTTTCCCGTCCCTTTTCCAGAGCATGTAAAAGACCAACATCCCCTAAAATTTTAAGATAAGGAGCGTAATACTCATGATATTCGGAACCGTCCAGGGCGGAAAGCTTCATAATAAGAATTCCTACAACTCATTGAAGATGGTGTGCATCAGTCGCTTTTTGTCATTGATGCTTTCTTCAAGGGAAATCATGGTTTCGGTTCTGCTGATACCGTCAATATCATCAATCTTAAAAATGATGTTCTTGGCATGTGTAGTATCTCTTGCACGAATTTTACAGAAAATATTGAATTTCCCAGTGGTAATATGAGCTACGGTAACATAAGGAATCTGAGTAAGACGTTCTAACACAAATTTGGTTTGGTGGGTTTTCTCTAAAAATATCCCCACATAGGCGATAAAAGAATACCCCAGTTTAACATAATCCAAGGTTAGCGATGACCCTTTAATAATGCCCGCTTCTTCCATTTTTTTAACACGTACATGAACGGTACCCGCAGAAATTAAAAGCTTTTTGGCGATATCCGTAAAAGGCGTACGGGTATTGTCAATTAGCATATCAAGTATCTGATGGTCAATCTCATCCAGTTTCACTTTGCTCATACCAATAAATTTAGCAGTAAAATTAAGGAATTAAGAAATAAACTGTAATTATTTGGACATTTTTTTAAAAATACTTCAAGAAAAGATTCCAAAATCAATATATCGTGTACCAGAATGTCTATTGGTTTACAAAAGTAAATTCATTTTTGTAAACAACTAGTGCTGTTTTGTAAGGAGTTCGATTCACAATTCTAAACGAGAAATATTAAATTTTTCTGTTTGTATTATTCATATATTTAAAACATTATAAATCATATTTTTAAAATTGATTACCTAAATAATGACTAAAAAATAATTAAAGATTTGGACCCGTCATCTCATATATATTTTTTATAATTTTGGTTTTATAATTTACACATGTGAATTTATATGCTTGATAGAATAAAAATCATCCTTAACCACTATCAACTGAGCCCATCTGGCTTTGCTGATAGTCTTGGGATTCCACGCTCCAGTATTTCCCATTTGCTTTCCGGAAGAAACAAACCGAGTTTGGATTTTGTAATGAAGCTCGTTCGGAACTACCCGGAAGTGAATTTCTATTGGCTACTATACGATGAAGGAACGTTTCCCGCTAATCCTACTGTAACACTCCCCTCTTCATCAACAACACTTTTTGATTCCCAGGAAAAAGTAGAAAAATCCTTGTCCCCAAAAAATGAGAAGGGACCAAAACCAAATCTGAGAAAGGAAATAGTAAAGGTGGTGCTATTTTATAAGGACAATACTTTTCAATCTTACGACCCCGAAAAATAGGATTATTTTTGTGCCATGAATAGCTTCTTAGCCCGATTATCACTACTGATAGCGTTGCTGGCAATCGCTTCTTGTCTCGGAATCCCGGAACGCAACTGCAAAGATTATACCACCGGAACTTTCATCTCTTACACCGTTTTGGATGGAGATAGCCTCGAAACCACTTTTGTGCGGAGCGATTCCCTGGAAATTGAATCCTTTCAAGCTGTTCAGGATACATCTACCGTGCGTTGGATCAACGACTGCGAGTATATTTTGAAAAAACTTCATCCTAAAAATCGGGCAGAGGAGAAATCGATACATATAAAAATTTTGACCACCACGGATAGTTCTTATACATTTGAATTCAATGCCGTTGGTTCGGCAAAAAAATTACAAGCAACCGCTTATAAACAGCACTAACCATGTTTGAAATCTTTACCAGCCCAGATGCCTGGATGGCATTGCTGACCCTGACTTTTCTGGAAATCATCCTCGGTATAGACAACATTATTTTCATTACCATTGCGGCTGGCAAGCTGGAACACAAAGACCGAAGAAAAGCAACCAATATCGGTTTGGTACTGGCCATGGGCATGCGGATCCTCTTGCTTTTCGGAATTACATGGCTTACATCGCTTAAAAAACCTTTCCTGGTGCTTAGCGAGTCCTGGATCCATGGTGGAATTAGTTGGCAGGCTTTGATCCTGTTTTTGGGTGGACTGTTCCTTTTGTATAAAAGTACCAAAGAAATTCACGAGAAAATCGAAGATCGTGGACATGATGAACGAGAGGTAAAGAAAGCCAGATCTTCTTCTTTAACCAATGCTATTGTACAAATCACTGTAATCAACATCGTTTTTTCCTTTGATTCCATTCTTACCGCTATAGGAATGACCAACGGCATTTCGTCCAATCCTAATGATGCCCTGATTCTTATGATCGTTGCGGTAGTGGTTTCAGTAATCATAATGTTGCTGTTCGCCAACCCGGTTGGGGAATTTGTAAATCGGCACCCCTCTATCCAGGTGCTAGGGCTTTCCTTCTTAATATTGATCGGGTTTATGCTCATCGCAGAAGCAGCACATCTGTCGCATCTAGTGGTCTTTGACAATGAAGTGGGATCTATCCCAAAAGGGTATTTATATTTTGCT
This sequence comes from Flavobacteriaceae bacterium, assembly GCA_028277085.1. Taxonomy (GTDB): domain Bacteria; phylum Bacteroidota; class Bacteroidia; order Flavobacteriales; family Flavobacteriaceae; genus Croceivirga. Next base: position 4,908 of record JANQHL010000142.1, on the reverse strand, counting down.
ATTGCCTTTTCTCTGATGGTGGAATTTTTCGATATGCGGATGATGCGGAATCGAAAAAGAAGAGCGGCTACAGAAGAAGTCCTCGAAGAATAGATTTAATTGGGCCGCTGATAGGCTACTCCCGGTTCCGCAAGTTGTTGTTTTTTCTGAAGGGCTTGCTGCTGCTTAACCGTAAGGGTACTGCCGTCATGGCTCCATCCCGGAGGTCCAAAGATATACATCAACTTATGGTATAGCTTATCTGACTTTTTCACATCTTTCCAAATGTCTTTATACTCGTGGGTGAGAATTACGGCGGGGTTATAGGAATTTGGAGCGTGAATCACGCCATATTTTACCGCTATGTTCTCATCAAACTCCTTCCAGGTACCGAATAGTTTATCAAAAATGTTTAAAAAGCCACCGTGGTTTTTGTCCAGGTACTCCACGTTTTGGGCGTGATGGACCTGATGCATCGTATGGGAATTCAGTACTTTTTCCAACCATCCTAATTTCGGCACGTATTGCGAATGCAACTGAAATTGCCATAGCGCTTCGATCCCTAAACACACCAAAACCATTTCCGGTGGAAATCCAATCGCCGGCATCCACATGTAAAACAGGGGTTTATAGAGTATGGTAAACCATCCATTTCGAACAGCAGTCCCTAAATTGTAATTATCTGAGGAATGGTGTACGATATGGGCGGCCCACAAAAACCGGATCTCATGATTCGCCCTATGAAACCAATAATAGGTGAAATCGTCCGCCAACTGACAAAAAAGCCAAACGTACCAGGCGTAACTAAATGAAGTATACCCCAGTATGTTTTTTCGCACTCCGTCTACATAGGGATTGCACAGCTCATAGACCCCTTCAAAAAGGGCTATTGCAAACGCTACCTTGATAAGCGGTCCCAAAATCGCAGAACCCACCCCCATAAAGCCACTGGCAAACAAGTCCTTCCAATGATATATGTGGTCATCTCCATGTGCTTTGCTGTAGGTTAGTTCTACTAAGATAAAAGCAATAAAGACCGGTACCCCATATACCAGTGGGTTCGTAAAATCCATAGGTTTTAATGATTATAGGAATTAGGGAAACTATAAGGCGGGAAGATACAGGAATTATCGATCAAAACAAGGTGGTTTGATCGGAATCAGCGTTTTTTTCATCTGTTTCCTTGTTTTCTCCGGCTATCGCCTCCTCATCTATCACTTCGATATCGCTCGCCGCTTGTTCTTTTGGCTCGTCAAAAGGTAGCGGTTGTAAACTGCTAATCTGTTTTACTTTTAAGGGGGTTAATTGATTTCCTAAAGCCTTTATCCCTTTAATCGCGATAAAATCTTCCACATAAACCTGCTCATTCGGTTTTGCCTCTTTGCCCCTGGGTTTCGCAAATTCAATTTCCACTACAGGTCGCCAATCGGTGGCAATCAACTCCAGTTGGGATTTCGGATGTTCAGAGATCACCAATTCTTCTTTATTAGCGTTTTCTATGAGAAAACGCTTTACGTATACCCGCTCTTTTTCCCCCTCGTAATAGATTACAGAAATCGGTTTGTTGGGCTTCCACTTTTCCAGGACGATCATGTCGTCATCGAAACGTGTATTCAGATCCGGTAGGATGGTTTTTACATACCCGCGTTGGTTAGCAACCAAAAGCATGTCTTCTGCTCTAAACTCTCCCAGCAGTTCTCCTCTCTCGTCTACATTCAAACGCTGTACAACCTCATCAAACCAGATTTTACGGGGTTTTAAAGTAGATAATCCTTTTTCCTTTAGTTCAATTCGCTTTACAGGATATTTTGTGACAATATTCCCTTTGGATGCTCTTCCTTTTATAAGGACGTCTGCAAAGTCTAAATCCCACTTCAATTTTTTGATACTCCCGGATTGCCTTAAATGTACGGTAACCAACTCTGCCTCTCCATTGGGGTTGGCACTGAAATACGACACATCAGTATATGGTTTTCCACTGGTAAGATCATACATCTTATCCCGGGTAATTCCCGTAACGTTAAATCTCTTTATATAACTGGATCCGCCCTTACCGTCCTTATAGATCATGTTATAGGTGGTTCGCTTATCCTTCTTTTTAAAAACGGCTACATGAATGATGTTTTTATCGATAAACGTCTTAGCATCTACTTTCGTGACCATCATTTGTCCTTTCTTAGTAAAGACAATGATATCGTCAATATCGCTACAATCTGTTACGTATTCATCCCTGCGTAGCGAAGTTCCTATGAATCCTTCTTCGCGATTTACATAGAGCTTCGTATTCCGAATAACTACCTTCGTTGCCTCAATATCATCAAAAATTCGGATCTCGGACTTCCGATTCCAATCTTTGCCATATTTCTTCTTCAGCGTTTTAAAGTAGTCTATAGCAAAGCTGATCAGGTTTTCCAGGTGATGCTTCGTTTCCTGGATGCTTTCCTCCAGGCTCTCAATATGTTGTTTTGCCTTGTCCAGGTCAAACTTTGAAATTCGCTTGATCCGGATCTCCGTAAGTCGAACAATATCCTCTTCTGTTACTGCTCTCCTCAAGTGTTGGGTATGGGGCTGTAATCCTTTATCTATAGCAGCAATAACGCCTTCCCAGGTTTCTTGCTCCTCAATATCGCGATAGATCCGGTTCTCGATAAAAATGCGTTCCAAGGAAGCAAAATGCCATTGTTCTTCGAGCTCCTTCAACTTAATTTCGAGCTCCTGCTTTAGCAAGTCAACGGTATTGTCCGTTGAGCGCTTAAGCACTTCGCTTACACCCATAAAGACCGGCCTGTTGTCTTCGATAACACATCCTAGCGGAGATATGGATGATTCACAAGCCGTAAAGGCGTACAAAGCATCTATGGTTTTGTCTGGAGAAATGCCACTGGGAATATGTACCAGGATCTCTACTTCCGCAGCCGTATTATCCTCTATTTTTTTGATTTTAATCTTCCCTTTGTCGTTTGCTTTTAGGATGGAATCAATTAAAGAAGAGGTATTGGTTCCATAAGGTATTTCCTTTATAACCAGCGTATTCTTATCTTTACTTTCAATCCGAGCTCGAATCCGTACTTTTCCTCCCCTTACACCATCGTTATAATTTGAAACATCAATAATACCAGCGGTGGGAAAATCGGGAAATATTGTAAATCGTTGTCCCCTTAAATGCTTGATAGAAGCATCAATCAACTCGTTAAAGTTATGCGGCAAGATCTTGGTAGATAGCCCTACTGCGATGCCTTCAGCCCCCTGGGCCAGTAACAAGGGAAATTTCACTGGAAGATTTATAGGCTCCTTTTTTCTTCCGTCATAGGAAAGCTGCCATTCCGTGATTTTGGGACTAAAAACAACTTCCAGAGCAAACTTGGAAAGTCGTGCTTCTATATATCGCGAGGCGGCTGCGCTATCTCCGGTAAGAATATTACCCCAGTTGCCCTGCGTATCTATGAGCAATTCCTTCTGCCCAATTTGTACCATAGCATCTCCGATGCTGGCATCTCCATGAGGGTGGTATTGCATGGTATGCCCCACCACATTGGCCACTTTGTTGTAGCGCCCATCGTCCAGTTCCTTAAGTGCATGCATAATTCGGCGTTGCACCGGTTTGAAGCCATCTTCTAGGGCCGGTACAGCACGTTCTAAAATCACATAAGAAGCGTAATCTAAGAACCAGTCCTTGTACATTCCCGTTACCCGGGTAAGTGTTTCGCCGGTGTCATGGGTCTCATTTGAATCATTCTCCAGCAATTCCCCGTTTTCTTCCATTATACAAACAAGATATCTCTTTGATTTACAATTCTTTTTCTTCTACTAAATCAAGTTCTACTTTCAAATTTTTAATGATGAATTCCTGCCGGTCGGGTGTGTTTTTCCCCATGTAAAATTTTAACAATTGATCAATGGACATGGCCTTATCCAACATCACGGGTTCCAAACGAATGTCCTCGCCGATGAAGTGTTGGAACTCATCCGGGGAGATCTCCCCCAATCCCTTAAATCGGGTGATTTCCGGCTTCCCCGATAGCTTTTGAATAGCGTTTTGTTTTTCTTCTTCCGAATAGCAGTAAATGGTTTCTTTCTTGTTTCGTACCCGAAACAATGGGGTCTGTAGTATATACAGGTGGTTTTCTTTGATGAGCTCCGGAAAAAACTGCAAAAAGAAAGTGATCAACAGCAAACGAATATGCATACCGTCCACATCGGCATCTGTAGCGATAACGATATTATTGTATCGTAAGTTCTCTAGGGACTCTTCAATGTTTAACGCGGCCTGCAAGAGGTTAAATTCCTCATTTTCGTACACGATCTTTTTGGTCATCCCGTAGGAATTCAAAGGTTTACCTCTGAGACTGAATACCGCCTGGGTGTTTACGTCCCTGGATTTTGTAATGGACCCGGAGGCGGAATCCCCCTCGGTAATGAAAAGCGTGGTATCCAGACGTCGTTCATTCTTCATGTCCCCCAGGTGAATCCGGCAGTCCCGGAGCTTCTTATTGTGCAAACTTGCTTTTTTGGCGCGCTCCCGGGCTAATTTTCGAATACCGGAAAGTTCCTTGCGTTCTTTTTCTGCCTGAACGATCTTGCGTTGCAGTACCTCAGCAGTTTCTGGATTTTTATGCAAATAATTGTCCAGGTATTTCCCAACAAAATCGTTTACATAGGTGCGCACTGTAGGCAGTCCGCCGCCCATATCCGTGGAACCTAGCTTTGTTTTGGTTTGACTTTCAAAAACCGGCTCCATTACTTTAATCGACACCGCAGAAATAATCGATTTTCTGATATCTGAAGCATCATAGTTCTTTCCGTAAAAGTCGCGCAATGTTCTTACAATAGCTTCTCGAAATGCCGCTTGGTGCGTACCACCCTGGGTAGTATGTTGCCCATTTACAAAGGAATGGTACTCTTCACTGTATTGGGTTTTACTGTGCGTGA
>JANQHL010000081.1 GCA_028277085.1 Flavobacteriaceae bacterium | reverse complement strand
AGCAGTGGTGGAGTAACGATCAACCAGATCTTTAAGATGATCGAGCCTTACGATATTGGGGACTATGCGCTGCATTCCCCGGAAGCTATCCAATTGTTTACCGAGGCAGCACGTAGGGCCTACGCGGATAGAAATTACTATCTGGGCGACCCTGATTTTGTGGATATTCCCCTGGACGTGCTGTTGAGTCAATCCTATTTAAAGGAACGAATGGGGAATTTCACCTTTGAACAGGCTACTCCTTCCACTGAAGTATCGCACGGAACAGTAGAAATACTGGAAAGCACCGAAACCACGCATTATTCTATAGTTGATCCTCAAGGGAACGCTGTTTCAGTAACTACCACTTTAAACGGGGCCTATGGCTCAAAACTTTACTGTGATGAACTGGGCTTCTTTCTCAACAACGAAATGGACGATTTCAGTGCTAAACCCGGGGTGCCCAATATGTTTGGGCTTATTGGCGCAGAAGCCAATAGCATTGCCCCGGAAAAGAGAATGCTGAGCAGTATGACTCCTACTATTGTTGAAAAGGACGGCAAGTTATGGATGGTGGTGGGCACTCCGGGAGGGTCTACCATTATTACCGCGGTTGCGCAAACCATTTTAAATGTATACGAGTTCAATCTCAGCATGCAGGAAGCCGTCAACACACCACGATTTCATCATCAATGGTTGCCGGACCTCATTACGTTTGAAGAAGAGGGCTTTTCGGAAGCTCTTAAAGATGAGCTAACCGCCAGGGGGTATGAAATCCTGGAAGGAAGGACTCCGGTTATTGGAAAAGTAGATGCCATTCGGGTGTTACCGGATGGACGCCTGGAGGGCGGAGCAGACCCACGAGGAGATGATAAAGCGGTAGGATTCTAAGCCATCATGAACTACGATATTACCCTGCTTACCGAAAGACGGTATCTTCAGGCAAAAAAAGGGAATCCTTATACCGCTAATGTGGTACTGGAAGACCAATTGATGGTAGATGCGCTTGGAGCTAAAGGGCTTCGTGTAAACCGCGTGGCCTGGGATGATCCCCATTTTGATTGGTCTTCTACAAAGTACGCGCTATTCCGTGCTGTCTGGGACTATTTTGACCGACTGGATGAGTTTAGACAATGGTACCAAAACACAGCAAAACATACACGATTTATCAATTCCAGGGCCCTTATCGATTGGAATATTGACAAACATTATCTTCAGGAATTGGTAACTAAAGGGGTCAATATCCCTGGCACCCTTTTTATTGAAGCAGGAACAGCTACCGACCTCAGCAGTGCTATTGAAGAAGCTAAAGATCGTTTTAACATTAATTCCGATGAGTTCGTTTTAAAGCCTTGTGTTGCCGGAGGGGCCCGTCACACCTACAAATTTCATTATACTGAACGGGACAACTACCATGAGGTTTTTAAACAACTCGTTGCCAAAGAGGCTATGATGCTTCAGGAATTTCAGAAAAATGTTGTCCTGGAGGGCGAAGTATCATTGATGCTCTTTAATGGCACCTACACCCACGCTATTTTGAAACAGGCCAAACCAGGGGATTTCAGGGTACAGGATGACTATGGGGGTTCAGTAATCCCCTATTCTCCCAATGAGGAAGCGATCGCATTCGCCAAGCACGCGATGCTTGCCTGTCCTGAACTTCCGCTGTACGGAAGGGCTGATATGTTTAAAGATAACTCGGGAAACTGGGCTTTGGCAGAATTGGAAATTTTTGAACCGGAGTTGTGGTTTCGGTTTTATCCTGAAGCTGCTGAGGTAATGGCAAAAAAAATAAAAGACACTTTATTTTCATGAAAAGAGTACTTAAAATAATTGGGGGGGTGGTCGGAATGCTGCTGCTAGTTGGCTTGATCGTTGTGTGGATCCTCCATGAGCCACTTCCGAAAGGAGCATCCGGGGAAGAAGCCGATGCACTGGCCCACAAAATGCTCAAAGCCTTGAATCATGACGTCTACAAATCCACACGATATTTAGAATGGTCATTTCAGGGGGGACGTAACCATTATAAATGGGACAAGGAAATGGGCGTTTGTACGGTGCAATGGGAAAATTATACCGTAGAGCTGAATCTGGTGCATCCCGAACAAAGTTCAGTGACAACCTCCAAAGGGTCGCTAAGCCCTACGGAATCCAAAAAGATCATTGACAAAGCCCTGGCCTACTTTAACAACGACTCATTCTGGCTGGTGGCGCCCTACAAAGTGTTTGACCCCGGTACTTCAAGGAGTATTGTGCACCTGGAGGATGGTCGTCAAGGCTTACTAGTAAGTTATAACAGCGGAGGAACTACTCCAGGGGATAGTTACCTTTGGCTGTTGAACGAGGATGGATTTCCCAATGCTTACAAAATGTGGGTGAAGATTATACCTATCGGGGGTGTTCAGGCCTCATGGGATGATTGGTTGGTGACGCAAAGTGGCGCTTTTTTACCGAAGTCACATCAATTGGGGCCGATGATCCTGGATATGGGGAATGTGCGTGGATATCGTTAAAACGTCTAAATTTCGCTCAATCCAAATTCCGCCAGGATAACCTCCCATTCCTGACTTTCCGTAATTTCAAGAATACGTTGTGAGATGGCTTGTTCTAGTTCCACTTTATCTTTTTTGATACCAAAGGCATAGAATTGTACGTCAAATTTTAAGGGAAGTATTTCTAATTTATTGAATTCCTTATCTTTACGAATCCGATATTGAAGAATCGGTTCATCGTATATGAAAGCATCAATTCGGTGTTTTCGCAAATCTTTTAATGCCGGTGTAACGCCTTCAAATTCCTTAATATCTTTAAAGAAGTGCGCTTTTAGATAATCGTTTGCCTCAGAACTTTTAACCGTCCCTATTTTTTTCTCCTTGAACGCACCAAAACTGTCATTTGCGTTTGCTAACTGGTTTACGGTAAGGCTGGAAGCAATACTTGCCGTTAGCCCGGAAACAAATAATAGCCCACTCAGCATTAAACCCATTGCCGCGATCTTCCCTCCTCTTGTCTTTGGAGATTTGTCGCCATAGCCCACCGTTGTGAGGGTAACAGCAGACCACCATAGCCCATCCCAAACGCCCTTGTGGTTTTTCCTGAATTCCGGATTCCCGCGTCGTTCAAATAACCAGGCTAAGGTTCCAAAAAACAACAAAATCACCATAAGAATCAGAAAACCTCGTAAAAAGTTCAATCTAAAAAATGATCCCACAAACTCCTTAATTTTCCGCAAGGATGATTTCTGGGCAACTGCAATGGTAGAATGTGAAGCAAAAAAGGAATGTGTAAATTCCATTTCGCGACTTCGATTTCCGGTTATGGTCAATGGATTAATACTAACATCAATATGCCCTGTTTTTAAGGAATCCAACATAGCACCGAAATTCAGTTCTACCAGCTGATATTCCAAATTCAGATCCTCGGCAACCCGCTGCCATAGCCAAACGTTAATTCCTTCCAACAGTCCATTCTCCTGGATGATGAACGGCGGTGCAGGGGTATAACCCACTACTAGGGTATCTTTTGGCAATTGTCCGAAAAGGAATTGCGTAGCCAGAAGAAGGAATAACACGACTTGCTTCATGGTATTACTCACGAAATTTTCTAAATATAGTTAAACTACTGTAATGATTTCACCACTATGACAACTATCATTGTAAGCAATTAAAGCACATCCTAGCTTTGCTGTAAATTGTAAATAACAGCGTATGGGACGTATATTTAAATCGCTTGCAGTACTTGTCTTTTTGCTCTGCTGCACGGCGTATGCCCAGCAGGGCATCGGAATACCCAAGGGCATTGCCCAAAAAGAAATTCCCATTGATTTAGTGGAATTAACCGGCGTAGCGCAACGCGTGGAAGAAGCGCCATGCCCATACGTTCTCGGAAAATCGATATCAGGGATGCACCTCACCCTTATCACCGCCGAGGAACAAGAGATAAATGTGCATTTAGGTCCGGTTTGGGCGGTTTCAATTTGGACAGAAGGTATAGAAGGCCAGACGGTAAAATTAATCGCTTTTCGATCTCAAAAATTGCCTGACAACCACTTCATTGCGAAAGAATTGGAATGGGATGGTCAAAAGGCCGTATTCCGTGATGGGTACCTTAAACCATTCTGGGCAAATCGTCATGAACGAGAAATTTGGTAGTACTATAACCATAACCCGAAGGGCGGAGCAGTGCCTATGAATTAGCTATCCGCCCTTCCATCTTTTGTTTCAACTCCTCCATAGATTCCTGCAACTGACGGAGTAATCCTTTTTCTGTGGTCGCCTCTACCCCGAAGGTTAGCTTGCTGCTCACCTCCCAAATCTCTTGAATTTGAAACGGTTTAATGTGATAAGGAGGATAATTTTCATTGAGAGAGATCAGTGTAATGTTATTGGAATTGGGAGGTCGTTCTATTTTCTTTACCAAAACGGTATCCTGTAGCACCACCACATACATTTTATTGGGACTTACATGGTCGATATGCTCAATAGCGCGCGCCATTACCCAATCTCCCGGGCGTAAATTGGGCAGCATACTATCCCCTTCCACCTGGAAACCCCGATAGGTAGCATTTCGAAACTCGGGAATGGGCAGGTCAAAGGCCGGTAACTGTCGGTACCAGCTAGTATCTGCTATGTTCTGGGGATAGCCCGCCGCAGCTTTGGCATTCACCAATACCATATTCTCCTTATCCGAATGATCTACGGTAACCACTTTGGGAATTACACTGGTTTTGGCAGTATCCAAATGCTTTTCCTCACTTTCACCGAACAGCCACAACGGGTTAATGTTGAATTGCCGCAACAATTCGGCTACTACTCTACCCGATAATTTGGTTCGGCCCCGTTCAATATCGGCGGTAGTATTGGACACTCCAAGTAATTTGGCAAACTCTGCCTGCGTATGTCCTAATTCCCGGCGAACCGCTGTAAATCGTTTTAAGGTTACTTCATTTTCCATAACAACTTTCCTTTCCGTTTTAAGCCAATATACTGTCGCTTTACCCTTCAAATATAGCAAAAATGGAATATTTCCAAAAATTTATTGGAATATTTCCATAATTTGGAATTAATCCATAATTTTGGATAAAAACCAAGTTGCTTTGAATTTTGAACGGATAAAGGAAAAACTGAACATTTTGGCAGATGCAGCTAAATACGATGTTTCCTGTGCCAGTAGTGGCAGCACCCGCACCAATACCAACAAGGGATTGGGTAATAGCACGGGTATGGGAATCTGTCACAGCTACACCGAAGACGGACGCTGTGTTTCCCTCTTAAAAATCCTGTTGACGAACTATTGTATTTACGATTGTGCGTATTGCGTATCCCGACGTAGTAATGATATTCAACGTGCCGGATTCAAAATTCAGGAGGTGGTAGATCTGACCATCAGCTTTTACCGACGGAACTATATCGAAGGCTTGTTTTTGAGCTCTGGCATCTTCAAATCCCCGGACCACACCATGGAACGCTTGGTCCGTGTTGCAAAAAAACTCCGGGAGGAGGAAAACTTTAATGGTTACATCCATTTAAAATCCATTCCCGGATGTAGTGATGAACTGATGTACCAGGCCGGATTGTATGCGGACCGTCTATCGGTCAACATAGAGATCCCCACCATTTCCGGCCTAAAACTTTTAGCACCTGAAAAGGACCATAAGGATTTTATCAAACCTATGGCTAAAGTGAAAAATGAAATCGTGCGCTACAAAAATGAACGGAAAATACTCCGGAATACTCCAAAATATGCTCCTGCGGGCCAGAGTACACAAATGATCGTCGGGGCCTCAGGGGAAAGCGATAAGGACATTATGTATTCCGCTACCTATTACTACAAAACCTATAGTATGAAGCGGGTCTATTACTCTGGCTATGTACCTGTCCTGGAAGATAGTCGCCTTCCCTCCCTAACAGCCAAGGTTCCTATGCTACGGGAAAACAGGCTATATCAAACCGATTGGCTATTACGGTTCTATGGTTTTGCGGTAAACGAAATATTGAATGACGACCATCCCAACCTAGATGTGGATATTGACCCGAAGTTATCCTGGGCCTTACGGAACCTGCAGCATTTCCCGGTAAATGTGAATACGGCAGACAAACGAATGTTAGCCCGGATACCGGGATTGGGCATGCAATCGGTCAGTAAGATCTTAAGTGCTCGTCGATTTCGGAAACTGAATTGGGACCACCTTAAAAAGATCGGTGTAGCCCTTAACCGCGCAAAATACTTCCTGGTATGCGATTCTAGGGATTGGGAACGCCGGGATTTGGAAGCGGAGAAAATTAAAGGACTGATTTTACAGAATTCTACCGGGAAGTTTCGGAATCAGTACAATCAGCAATTGTCATTGTTTAATTGAGCACAGCAAAAAACGAAAACATTATGGATGCATTTATCAAAAAAACGGGCTATTTAGAGCGAAAACGACGGGCCATTCTGGATCTAGGGTATGACTATATCAAATTTAGAAGCAGGACCAGAAAATCGTTGACGCAATTGAAAAGAATGATCATAAACAACGCTTGCCATTTTGGAGGCGCCTACGATTAAAGAGGAAAACTACTAAAACACAGCATCATGAAAAACACCGTACCGGCATACATTTCTTTCTTCTTCCGCAGTATAGGAATTCATTTTTGTAAAGAATTCCTGAAACCTTGGAAGGAATTTAGAAAATGGATTCTGGTTTTTGCCAGTGGGGCAAAAAATACCTCGGAAGAAGCGCCCTTTCTTTTGGTTCGTTTTCTATTGTCTCCGACGAGCGTAGCGAGAGGAGGACACCGCAAAGAAAATGAACAGAAGGAGTTATTTACCAATTGTTCTCGACTGCCTGCCCGATGAAGACGTTCAGGCGGGCGCTCGAACTGACAGATTATTCAAAAATAACAGATTCCCACTTTGATCGGAATCATAAAAATATATGAGAGATGAAAAACACCACCACATTAATTTACGACGGAAGCTTTAACGGCTTTCTCACTTCGGTTTACATCGCTTTTGAAGAAAAACTGAACGTGGCCGACATTCAAAAAAACAGCCAGGGACAAAATGGGTTGTTTTCAGAAACCCAAACCATTTTTACCAATGTAGAAAAGGCCAAACGGGTGTGGAATGGTATTCGGAACAAAAGCTACAATACCATCAGTACCATCTATTTTGCCTTCTTAAGTGAAACCGAAGGGATTGAATACATGCTGTATACCTACATCAAAAAATTTATGGCCCACAAGGGGAAACAGGACGACTTTTCCGATGACACCATACTCTACATTGCACAATTAGCACGAAAAGTGGGACGTGAAAAGCATCGGATGGAAGGCTTTGTACGTTTTCAGTTGACCAAGGACAATATCTATTTTGCCAATATTGAGCCGGACTTTAATGTGTTGCCGTTGATCTCAAAACATTTCCGGAACCGCTATGCCGATCAACAATGGTTGATTTATGACGTAAAACGGCGTTATGGTATCTATTATAATCTGGAAGGGGTGGAAATCGTTTCACTAAACCTGGATGAAATTCACTTTAATCGTACCCGCCGAAGTAAGGCATTTACGGATGGCGAATACGATTACCAAACCCTATGGAACAATTACTTCAAAAGCACCCATATTAAATCCCGGATAAATCGAAAATTGCACACCCAGCATATCCCGAAACGGTATTGGAAGTACCTTGGCGAGAAGAAGGAAGCAGTGTAAACTATGCCCTACAAGCAATTAAAACTTTGGTTTAATGAAGATCTGGCCGTCCTTTTGGCAGATAAGCTTATTGCTGCTAACGTCAATATAGACAAAGATGCTTTTGTACATATCGCCACTCAGGAGCTTGAGGGCCTGGAGCTAAAAGCCCGCGTGGAGCATATCGCCGATGCTTTATGGCAGCACTTGCCCTTTCCCTATGAAGAAACGATTTCAAAATTGATCGCGATCCTTGGACCCGAAAACGAAAAGGAAACCGGGATGTTCAAGGAGTACTATTGGGTAATGCCTATTGCCAAGTTAGTAGAAAAGTATGGGTTAGACTGTTTTGAACCCTCAATGGAGGCCATTTATGAAATCACTAAGCGGAATACCGGGGAATATACCATCCGTCCCTTTTTGGAACAGTATCCTGCGGAGAGTTTGGAGGTGATACTCCAATGGTCGAGGGACACCAACAAGCATGTGCGCCGCCTATCCAGCGAGGGCGTACGTCCGCGACTACCCTGGGCGCCAAAATTAGACCGCTTTATTCAGGACCCTACCCCTATTCTACCAATTTTAGAGAACCTTAAAGATGATCCCAGCAAATATGTCCAAAAATCGGTGGCGAATTGTATCAACGATGTTTTAAAGGACAATTTGGAAATAGGGAAACAGCTTATTGAAGATTGGTCACCTAGCGCTACTAAAGAACGACAGTGGATCATCAAACACGCCTTGCGGAATTTAGTCAAGGCTGATGATGGGTGGGCGAAAACACTGATTGGAAAATAGAACAGTACTTTAAACTCCAGCCAAAGCCAAAGCCATCTCCACCATCTCCTTAAGCGAGGCTTCCCGCTCTGATTGACTCAATTCTTCTTTGGTTACCAAGGAATCGGAAACCGTCAGAAGGGTTAGGGCTTCAATACCGTATTTAGCGGCTAAGGTGTAGATACCCGCTGTTTCCATTTCTGCGCAAAGTACCCCATAGGTTGCCCATTTTTGATAATACTTGGGGTCGTCATCGTAAAAGATATCTGTTGAAAGTATGTTTCCCGCCTTAAAAGGAATATGGTTTTCTCGGGCATAACGGATCACCTTTTCTAATAACTCAAAACTCGCTGTTGGGGCAAAAGTGGCATTTGGAAAGCGGTTAGCGTTGATATTGGAATCTGTTGAAGCGCTCATGGCCACCACAATATCCCGTAGTTGCACGTGAGGCTGATAGGACCCTGCTGTACCCACTCGTAGTATTCTTTTGACGCCATAGGCTGTGATGAGTTCGTGACAGTAAATTAAGTTCGAGGGAATGCCCATTCCACCCCCCTGTACCGAAACTGGTTTTCCTTGGTATTGTCCGGTATACCCCAACATGCCCCGTATCTTATTATAGCAAAAAACATCTTCTAAAAAGGTTTCTGCAATCCATTGGGCGCGTAAGGGATCACCGGGCAACAATACTGTTGGTGCAATTTCCCCCGGCTTGGCTTCAAGGTGTAACGACATGGTAATATTTAATTTTGAACTAGTATCGGCCCCGAGGATGTGCCAATTCGCGAAACACCCAGATCAATATACTTCAAAGCAGTTTCTCGATAACGTATTCCTCCCGAGGCTTTTATCAAAGCTTCATCCCCAACAACCGACTTCATCAATTCCACATCTTCAAAAGTAGCTCCTCCGGAACCAAATCCAGTAGATGTTTTTACAAAGTCGGCCCCTGCAGCTACCGCTACTTCACAGGCCTTTATTTTTTCTGCATCGGTTAGATAACAGGTTTCTAAAATCACCTTGAGCACATGACTCCCGATGGCTTTCTTGATCTGTGCGATTTCTTCTTGTACAGCTTTATACTCCCCCGACTTTAGCCAGCCAATGTTCAACACCATATCTACTTCGTGTGCCCCGTCCACGATGGCATTTTTAGCCTCGGCTACCTTTGCCTCCTTACTCATGGCTCCTAAAGGGAAACCAACTACCGTGGCCAATTCCACACTAGATTCCGTAAGCATGGTTGACGCCCGTTTCACCCAAGACCCGTTTACACACACTGCTTTAAATCGGTACGTCATCGCTTCCTGACAAAGCGTTTTAATCTGCGTCTCGGTGGCTGTTGCTTTTAACAGCGTGTGGTCTATGTATTCGGCCAGGTTGATCAAATGACTTCGTTTTATAGTTTCGTTCCAAATTTTTTAGTCCCAAAACTGTAGCTAACAGTACATTTTATTTCTTCACCGCTTTAAAACTCATAAAAGCGGGAAATTCCATTAATTCCTTAAAATGCTTAGGGTCATGCTTTTCGAATTCTTCTACAGGCAAAGGTTCTACCAATTCATCTATATAAAACCCATTGTCTGTAAACGGTTGAAGACATTCAGATAACGGCCTGCGGTAACTGTGCACCGCTACACGTTGTCCAAAACCCCTCCATGTTGCCTTGACGGCCTCTACACTGAAATATTTTTTTGATTTAAAATAAGTGTATTCAAAAAAAGGATGCTCTATGGATACCACAACACTCCCCCCTTTTTTCAACACCCTGTAAAACTCTCGAACCACAGGGTTCCAGTTTTCTACGTAATGCAGTGCCAAAGCACATAGCACCATATCAAAATGCTTGCCCTTAAACATGTCGAGGGGTTGCATTAAGTCATGAACAAAAAAAAGATGCGGTACTCCATTTCGCTCACGAGCATATTCCACCATTTTGGGACTTAAATCAAAACCTGTAACGTCTGCCCCCTGGTTCCTTAATATTTCTGCATATTTACCAGGTCCACAAGCAGCATCCAGTATATGTTTTCCAGCTACTTCACCTACTAATTTCAAGGTATTGGGCCGGTCGTAATACGCATTGTGTGGTTTATGATCAATGCGTTCATTATACTTTTCTGCCAATATTTCATAGGCCTCCAGTATCTTTTCCTTGGTAGAAATACTATTTGCTTTTCTCCCCCACAAAACGGTCGCTTTCGTTTTTAAACAGTACATTAAAGCTGGTCAGCGAGCCATAAATTCTTGTGATGTATTGCTGCAAGTCCACTTTTTCCTGATCATCCAGGCTTTTGCTACTATTTATTTTTTGTTCCATGACCCTTAAGCGGTCCCGCACCATCACGATCTTATGGAAGAAGGTAGCGATTGGCATTTCTTTATTGGCCAGATGGTCTCCGGGTTCCAAAATAAGCTTCCCCCCTTTCCATTTGTCTGCAATAGCAACTCTTTCATGGGTATCGCCCCATTTTTTCAGGATGTCTACCAGAGATTTTTCAACATCAAAAAGACTTATGGTATCCACGTCATCCTCCGAACGTTCAATTACTTCAAATTTAGCGTCCAGATCAATGGTTTCCAGGCCTTTTTCTATAAATGTCACCCAATAGTGTTGTGAAGATACATTGGTAACCACCCCTTTTCCATACTCCGGATGGTCAATTCGTGAGCCTATTCCTAGTAGTTTCATAGATTAATGATTGTCATTCCCGCTCCCATAGCTATCGGAAAGCGGAAACCTGTTACTTTTTGGATTTCTGCTTCCACAGAAATTACAAAATCAAAAATACCTTACTCCCGCTCAAAAGCCAACAACGTTTTATAAAAATCCTGGTACACCGCTGCTGCATCCAGGCTTTTGTAAAAATGGACAAGCCTGTTTCCACTATCCCGCGAAGTCGTAATCGCCTCTTTTTGAGCAAAACCAGGACTTATAAAAGCGGATACCAGACCCAAATCCCATAAAACACGGTTTTTTCGGGAACTGTCCAAATGATTATCCCAACGTTGTATCAGGTAAGCTCCAATAGGATGTTTGCCAATGGCTCCTTTCAATTCGGTATACTCAACTTCCATTGCCACAGCTACATTGATCGGCATAATATGCATCTCCACTTCGGAATCCAAAAGATAATCCAGGGCATACGGGTCCATTAATGGATTGAAATCATTACGTTTTAGCACACTGGTCTCGAAGTCCAAAGTGGTTCCTAACCAATATACTTTCAACTGTTTGGCAATCGTTGGCTGAATAAACACGGCAGAAGCGATATTGGTCAATGCGCCCAATGCTACAACAGTAACCTCTTCTTGCGCTACGGCCTGACGGATGATCTCGTACGCTGCTGCGGAGTGCTGTGCTCGATCTCCCCAGTCGTACATTCGTGCCGGTGCTCCTCTAAAGGTTTTTACTTCCAGTTGCAACTCGCCCAACAATTGTTGGTTTACCCGGTGACTGTTTTCCATTGAACGAGGTTCCGTCCAATGGCTGGTTTGCCAGTGGGCGGCATTTAAGGCGGTCACTTCAAGTGTAGGTTCCAACAGTAATCGCACCAGAGCAAACAGATCGTCCACCTCATTTCCGCTATCTGCATCTACTATAACCTGCCGTGGCTGTGTCGATACTTGGGTAACCATGCAAAGGAAAATGGCAACTAAAAATCTTGAAAAAGTAGGGCTTATAAAATACATGGTCAACGATTTTGATCAAGATAGCTATCCTCTTCAAATTCACAAAATCACAACATTGTCCAGCTTCTTTTTTACAGGTCAAAAGCGTACTTTTGGAGTTTTGCTATGATCGCATGACCAATTATGAGGAAAACATCGAAGTCCGTGGGGCCAGGGTACACAACCTAAAGAACATAGACGTCACCATTCCCCGTGAAAAGTTAGTGGTTATCACCGGACTTTCGGGAAGCGGTAAATCTTCACTGGCTTTCGATACTATCTATGCTGAAGGACAGCGCCGCTATATCGAGACCTTTTCTGCCTACGCACGACAGTTCCTTGGGGGTCTGGAGCGCCCGGACGTTGATAAAATTGATGGTCTTTCGCCGGTGATCGCTATTGAACAAAAGACGACATCAAAGTCACCCCGCTCCACTGTTGGCACCATTACCGAAGTTTATGACTTTCTTCGCCTTCTTTTTGCGCGAGCAGGAGAAGCGTACAGCTACAATACCGGAGAGAAAATGGTAAGCTATAGTGATGAGCAGATCAAGGAATTGATCATCAGTTCCTATAAGGGAAAAAAAATCAATGTTTTGGCCCCGGTGATCAAGTCTCGTAAAGGGCATTACCGAGAACTTTTTGAACAAATAGGAAAACAGGGATTTGTGAAAGTTCGGGTAGACGGGGAAATCATAGACATTACCCGGGGAATGAAAGTGGACCGCTACAAAACTCATGATATTGAAATCGTGATCGATCGATTAATGATCACGGATGAAGAAGACGTGAGTAAACGCCTCAGCGAATCGATCAATACCGCAATGTACAGCGGGAATAACGTATTGATGATCCTGGGAGAGGACGATGGCGAACCACGTTATTTTAGCAGGGATCTCATGTGTCCCAGTACCGGTATCTCCTACCCCACTCCTGAACCCAATACCTTTTCCTTTAATTCCCCAAAAGGGATGTGTCCAACGTGTAATGGTTTAGGACACATCTACCAAGTAAATGTCGACAAGATCTTTCCGAATAAAAAGCTTTCCATCCAAAATGGGGGTATTGCCCCACTTGGCGAATACAAGCGTTCCTGGGCGTTTAAACAATTAGAGACCATAGGACAACGTTATGGTTTTGATATGACTACCCCTATTGAAAAGATACCGGAAGAAGCGCTGGACATCATTCTGAATGGGGGTAAGGAAAGCTTTACTGTAGATTCGAAAACCCTCGGGGTACAGCGCAATTATACCATTGACTATGAAGGAATTGCCAACTTCATTAAAAGTCAGTTTGAGGAGGCCAATTCCACATCGATAAAGCGTTGGGCCAAGGAGTATATGGATAAAGTGACCTGTCCCACTTGCGGGGGCTCCCGGTTACGGAGAGCATCGCTACACTTCAAGATCGCCGACAAGAACATAGCGGAACTGGCTCAGATGGACATTGCCGAATTATCGGATTTCTTCAATCAACTCGAACAGCGTTTGGAGGGGAACCAAAAAAAGATTGCTGAGGAGATCATCAAAGAGATCAAAGCCCGTATTGGTTTCTTACTTGATGTAGGTTTGGATTATCTCTCCTTAAATCGAGGTTCGAAAACCCTTTCTGGTGGTGAGGCACAACGTATCCGGTTAGCCACACAAATTGGATCCCAATTGGTAGGAGTCCTTTACATCCTTGACGAACCCAGTATTGGGCTGCATCAAAGGGATAATGAACGCTTGATCCGAAGTTTGGCCGCATTACGGGATATTGGTAATTCTGTTATTGTAGTGGAACACGATCGGGACATGATAGAAGCTTCGGATCATGTGATAGACATCGGTCCCAGGGCGGGTAAGCACGGTGGAGAGATCATTTCGCAAGGGCCACCTTCGGAATTATCGCAATATCATACGCTCACGGCGGACTATATTACCGGTGACAAGGAAATCCCAATACCGCAGTCCCGCAGGAAAGGTACGGGGAAGAAAATTGTACTTTCCGGTTGTACCGGCAACAATTTAAAAAACCTCACCGTACAATTCCCACTTGGAAAGATGATCGGCGTTACAGGAGTTTCGGGTAGTGGTAAATCCACTTTGATCAACGAAACCCTCTACCCTATTATGAATGCCCATTATTTCAATGGGGTTAAAAAACCCATGCCCTACAAAAAAATTACGGGCCTGGAACATATTGACAAGGTGATTGATATTAACCAGTCCCCCATTGGGCGAACGCCGAGATCCAATCCTGCCACCTATACAGGGGTATTTAGCGAGATCCGCTCCTTGTTCTCCAAGACAACCGAAGCCACAATTCGAGGCTATAAGCCCGGACGATTTAGTTTCAATGTTGCCGGGGGACGATGTGAAACCTGCCAGGGAGGAGGATTAAAGGTAATTGAGATGAACTTCCTTCCGGATGTTTACGTGGAATGCGAAACCTGTAACGGCAAACGCTTTAACCGGGAAACCCTGGAAATCCGATATAAAGGAAAGTCGATTTCCGATGTCCTGGAAATGACGATTGATGAGGCGGTCGATTTTTTTGAAAATATCCCTAAGATTCATAGAAAATTAAAAACGATTCAAGATGTCGGGCTGGGATATATCTCCCTGGGGCAACAATCCACAACACTCTCCGGAGGTGAGGCACAACGGGTAAAATTGGCTACGGAATTATCAAAGCGCGATACCGGGAATACCTTCTATATTTTGGATGAACCTACAACGGGGCTGCATTTTGAAGATATTCGGGTATTGATGCAGGTATTGGAAAAACTGGTGGATAAGGGCAACACCGTTCTTGTTATTGAGCACAATATGGACGTGATCAAGATGATGGACCATATCATAGATATCGGATACGAAGGAGGACGTGGTGGCGGAATGATCGTAGCGACAGGTACACCGGAAGAGGTTGCCCAAGACAGTAAAAGCTACACCGCCAGATTTCTTAAGAAAGAACTGGAACATCCCAAGAAAGCAATCGCTAAAGCGGTATAAATTACAATTATGCGAAAAGAACAACACCACAAAGGGTGGAACGAAATTAAGACCAACGACTCCTGGGCCATTTTTAAGATTATGGGAGAATTCGTAAACGGTTTTGAAAGCATGAGCCGCATAGGACCGTGCGTATCCATTTTTGGCTCAGCACGTATGCGACCTGGGGATAAGTATTACGAGCTTGGCGTACTCATCTCCAAAAAAATTGCTGAAGCAGGATACGGCATCATCACCGGAGGGGGTCCCGGAATTATGGAGGCCGGTAACAAGGGGGCCAACCTCGCCGGAGGTACATCTGTGGGACTCAATATCGACTTACCGTTTGAACAACATGACAATCCGTACATTGATGACGACAAGAGCCTGGATTTTGACTACTTTTTTGTCCGGAAAGTGATGTTTGTTAAATATTCCCAAGGGTTTGTGGTAATGCCCGGGGGCTTCGGAACCCTGGACGAATTATTTGAAGCCATCACCCTAATTCAAACTAACAAAATCCTCAAATTCCCAATAATTCTAGTTGGTACTGACTTTTGGAGCGGGCTTTGGGACTGGATTCGTGGCACGATGCTTGAAGCGGGTACGATTAGCCCGGAGGATATGGATTTGGTTAAACTGGTGGATACTGAGGATGAGGTGGTTCAAATCATAGATGCCTTTTATAAAGGACATACCCTTAGTCCAAACTTTTAAAGTCGTTGGTATTGTTTTCGTTACGCTTATTAAGGATACTATTACTTTTTCTCGGACTCTTTCCTTTCACTGTACTTCTTTCACAGCAGCATCAGAATTCAATCTATGCGATATTTGACAATACCACTAATGAAATCCTGATAAAGCAGCACTTTACCTATCGAAACAGTTCAGGGACAACGTTAAAAACGCTCTACTTTAATGACTGGAACAATGCCTACTCTTCCAATACCACTCCGTTGTCTAAACATTTTGGTGATGATTTTGATCGAAAATTACACCTTGCCCAAAAAAAAGAACGCGGTCATACAAGCATAACTAGCGTTGTAGATAATAACTATCAGGGACTGGAATGGGAACACTTAGTTTCAAAAGATATCATAAAAATAAGCTTAAACACCCCTTTAGTTCCGAATGCTATGGTGGAACTGTTTTTTACCTACACCGTAAAATTACCCAGCAGCAAATTTACTTCATATGGCTATGATCCGACCGGCGTGGTGTATCTCAAAGACTGGTATCTGACTCCTGCTGTATTTGATGTCGATTGGAAGCTCTATCCCAATAAAGGACTGGATGATCTGTATACTGAAGTTAGCTCAACCAGAATTAGTTTTGAATTTCCCAAAGGCCTGTATCTGGCTACAAATTTTGACACTTCCGATATAGGAAGATTTCCACAAGGCCAAAATGTACAACTCACAGGAGTAAACAGGAAAGGTTGTGAAATCGTTATTACGCCTCAGAAACGATTCAGAACCCATGTTACCGCTAGTCTAACTACTACTACTGATTTGGTTTCGTCCAAATATGGGGAAATCCCTACAGGTCTTTCCATAGAAAAAATTGCAGGGTTTTTGGTCAAAAACCTGGGAAAATATCCTCACGGTAACTTGTTGGTAAGTCGGGTGGAGTACAACAAAAATCCACTCTATGGGCTTAACCAGTTGCCTTCCTTTGTTCGACCCTATGATGAACAATTTCAGTTTGAGATGATGTTTCTCAGGACGGCTTTGAACCAGTATCTAAACGAGACCCTTTTTATGGATCCTCGTAAAGAACGATGGGTAAACGATGCCATTGCTAACTATTTAATGATTAAGTATGTAGAGGACTACTACCCGGATCAAAAATTAATAGGTAAACTGGCCAATTTTTGGGGAGTTCGTAGTTTTCATTTGGCAAAAATGGGATTCAACGAACAGTATAACCTACTGCAAATGTTGCCTGCACGGAGTAATATCGATCAAGCCCTTACCACTCCTACTGATTCCTTGACTTTGCTCAACGAACGGATTGCCAACCGCTATAAGGCAGGTCTGGGGCTGTCCTATTTGGCCGATTATATTGGAAAGGAAAGGGTAGATAGCACAATTATCGATTTCTATAGCGTGTATCGTCTGGCACCAAAAATCAAGGTAGAAGACTTCAAAAATGTGCTGCGACTCTGTTCCGATGATGAAATTGATTGGTTTTTTGAGGAATACGTCTCCTCCCGGGAGAAAATCGACTTCAAAATCAAAAAAGTATCCAAAACCGAGGACTCTATCACGTTTACTTTAAAAAACAAGAGGGGAACCAATGTGCCTATCTCCCTATTTGGGCTTCAAAAGGATTCTGTGGTCTCCAAGTATTGGTTTTCCAATGTTGATTCTGCCGCGACCTTTACTATTCCCAGGAAGGGAGAAGACCGTCTTGTACTAAACTACGATCAAAAGATCCCGGAATTCAATCAACGTGATAATTGGAAAACCCTGAATGGTTTCTTTGCAAGTAACAAGAAGCTAAAGTTCACTTTTTTCAAGGATACTGAAGATCCTAACTACAATCAGATCTTTTACGTACCAAGCGTGAATTTTAATGTGTACGATGGTGTCACACCTGTAATGCGGTTCTATAACCGCCCATTTTTAGAAAGGCCCTTTTCCTTTGATATTTCTCCTGGATACTCTTTTCTAGAAAAAACATTGGTAGGAGGTGCTCGCATCCGATATCGTAAATACCAGGGTAAGGGAGGCCACTATGTAACCAATTTCACGATTGGTGGAAGCACATCACATTTCCAGGTCAATTCCCGATTTACCACCGTTACCCCAGCCATAAGTTTTGGTTGGAGACCTGATGACTTGCGCTCAAATAAACGCCAGTTCTTATTGTTTCGGCATCGGAATGTGTTCCGTAGCATTGATGAAAATGTCCTGAATAACAATGACATTGATCTGGATCTGGAAAACAACCCTGATTACAGCGTTTTTAACATAAGGTACTCTAATTTTGATGATAACATTATCAATTTCAAATCCTCATTGGTTGATTTTCAGCATTCCAGTGAATTCACCAAACTGGCCCTGGAACTGGAATACCGAAGGTTGTTTGAGAGCAACCGACAACTGAATCTACGACTATACGCCGGAAAATTTTTACGTAATAAAACCAACTCCGACTTTTTTAGCTTTGCCCTGGACAGACCCACGGATTATATGTTTGATCTGAGCTATATCGGTAGGTCGGAAGACACAGGTTTGGTCAGTCAGCAAATCATTATTGCTGAAGGTGGCTTTAAATCGCAATTTGAAGACCAATTCGGAAGCGATTGGATTGCTACCACCAATGCGAGCTTTAACCTCTGGCGATGGATTGAAGTTTATGGGGACATTGGCTTTATAGGAGATCGTGGAGAAAGCGCTCGATTTGTATACGATTCCGGGATTCGATTGAATCTGGTGACGGATTATTTTGAGCTGTATTTCCCGGTATATTCGAACCTTGGGTGGGAAATTGCACAACCGAATTATGATAGGACCATTCGATTTGTGATTACCATAAGCCCACGAACGCTTACAGGCCTCTTTACCAGGAGGTGGTTTTAATTGTGAATTTGACAATTTGTGCTTCTTAAAACTTGTGTTTTTTTCATATTTCTCTATTTATTAACGGTTTTTTTGTGATTTTAAGAATAAAATAAGGCAATTACCGTTAGTAAAAAAGCGTCAGTTTTCGTAGTTTTGCAAAAAATCCAAAGGCTCCGTGAAAACCCATCCAAAGACCAGCAATGACATTTCCTTTGAAGACTTTAAATCCCAAATCCTAAGCGATTACAGAATAGCAACTA
>JANQHL010000062.1 GCA_028277085.1 Flavobacteriaceae bacterium | reverse complement strand
ATCGGGAGTTTCAATGGCCTTGTCTTTGGTGTAAAAGCTTCGGCTACCGGCGTCGTAAAAGCAAAGTCCCCGTAAACGATAGTCCTCGCCTTTAATCAAAAATTGACGCCCCACAGGGCTATCATAGACCTGATGGGAATGTGCTTTGTCACGAAAGAGATAGGGAACACTCAATACCTTATATTCCGGCACGAAGTTTTCGAGGACCGCAGCCGAGACTTTGGTGATGTCCAGACTCCCTATTTGAAGCAGTTCCAGGCATTCCCGCTCCGCACCCAATTGGCCACTGGGATATATTTTTACCGTTAACTCTCCTTTGGAATTGGTCTTTAGACGTTCCCCCAGGTTGACCATGGCCCTGTGCACTGGGTGATTGGTGTCCAAACCATGGGCCAATCGAAGTATTTTAGAATTTTCTCCGGGGCTGCAACCCAGGAAAAGCATTCCAACGAAAACGAAAAAGAGTCCCTTGAATTTCAAACTATTCCCTGATTATTTTGATGATTGCCAAAGCCTCAGCAACCGATTGGGTTATGCTTTCAAAGTTTCCGGCAGCAATCAAATTCGCATTGAACAGCTGGCTACCCATGCCCACACAATGTACCCCGGAGCTAAACCAGGCAAATAGATTCTCTTCAGTAGGCTTTACACCACCTGTAGGCATAATAGGAACCTTAGGATATACCGCTTTTACCGATTTTACGAACCCCGGACCCAGAACATTCCCTGGAAATACTTTGATCAACTTTGATTGAAGTTGAAGCGCTTGATAGATCTCGGTAACCGTGCCGCAGCCAGGAACCCAAAGTACATCGTTTTGATTGGCGAAATGGGCAATTTCAGGGATCAAAGCTGGTGAGACTATAAATTTGGCGCCTTTATCCAAAGATCGCTTTGCATCATCTTTAGAAAAAATCGTCCCGATACCCAAATAAAGATCATCGTATTGCCGGGCATAGGTAGCGAGTTCCCCAAAAACATCCAACGCATTCTCACCGCGATTGGTAAACTCAAAAACCCGGACTCCACCATTATAGCAGGCATCGAGCACCTTTTTAGCGATCTCAATTTGCGCATGGTTAAACACAGGGATCAATCCCGTTTCCTGCATGCCATCCAATAGCGTTTGATGATTGGTTGTATCCATCTACAATGTTACTGGTTATCGCGACACCCTTCCTGAGGCGTCCCCGCCCATGAGTTTTTCAACCTCCTCAACGGTAACTTGATTGGCATCTCCCTTAATGGTATGCTTTAAACAGGAGGCCGCTACGGCGAAATCCAGAGCTTTCTGGTCATCTCCCCCATAGGTCAAAAGCCCGTAAATCAATCCCCCCATAAAAGAGTCACCTCCGCCTACACGATCAACGATATGCGTTATTTGGTAGGTGTTGGACGCATACAGGGTTTTTCCATCATATAACACTCCGGCCCAACTGTTGTGAGAGGCGCTGATCGAGCCCCTTAAAGTAGTGATTACTTTTTTCGCTTTGGGGAATTTATCCATCATTTGTTTGCAGACCGAGGCAAAGGCTTTTGTACTAACTGAATGCCCCTGGGTCACATCCACACCCTCCGGATGAATTCCGAAGTGTTTTTCAGCATCTTCCTCGTTGCCTAAAATAATATCACAGTGTTCCACCAGTGGGGTCATTATTTTTTCAGGTGCAACTCCATATTTCCAAAGTTTTTTTCTATAATTCAAATCGGTTGATATGGTCACCCCCATTTTACTTGCCACTTCGCATGCCTCCAAACAGGCGTCGGCAGCACCCTGGGAAATTGCCGGTGTGATGCCCGTCCAGTGAAACCAACTCGCCTCTTTAAACACGCTTTCCCAATCTATCATACCTTTCTCAATTTGAGATATGGCCGAATAGGCCCGGTCATACACCACTTTGCTTCCTCGGGCCACGGCACCGGTTTCTAAAAAATAGATACCCAAACGCTCACCGCCCCATATAATATTGTTCACATTGACACCCCGTTTACGGAGTTCCATCATGGCGCATTGGCCCAAATCGTTTTCAGGAAGCCTTGTTACAAAATCAACAGGAACCCCATAGTTAGCCAAGGAAACGGCTACGTTGGATTCCCCACCTCCGTAGACTACATCAAATGAATTGGTTTGGGAAAAACGAAGGAACCCTGGTGGGGCCAAGCGCAACATAATTTCACCAAAGGTGACTACTTTGTTCATTATAGTACTAAATTTAGGTATTGATACTACGAATTAAAATCTACAATTTTTGAATTACTTGGGAAAAAGTCAAGGATTTTTAGTTATTTTGTGCAATCGATTGCACAATATTAGCAATTTAATTTGAAATGAAGCAGAAATTCATTAAAATTCATCCTTCCGATAATGTCCTGGTGGCTTTGGAAGCATTGGAAGCCGGTTCCGAAATACAATGGAATGATACTACTTTTCTTTTGAAGGAGGCTGTAAGGGCCAAACACAAGTTTGCGCAAAAGGATTTGAAGGTGGGTGATCGGATTTTTATGTATGGCGGTGTGGTAGGAAAGGCCAACCTGTCCATTGCCCGGGGTGAAGCGCTTACGGTGGACAACGTTTCCCATGAAACTGAGGATTTCGGAGATCGGAACCAAAATCTACTGTGGGAAAAACCGGATGTTTCCCAATTTAAGGGCCGCACTTTCAAAGGCTATCACCGTTCTGATGGTCAAGTGGGCACTGCCAATTACTGGGTTGTGATTCCCCTGGTGTTTTGCGAAAACCGCAACGTAAGCGTTTTGAAGGATGCCTTTTTGGAGGAATTGGGTTTTGCACCTCCCAATAAATACAAGAGCTATGTGAAAAAGTTGGTGGCCAACTATCTACGCGAAGGTACTGACCGGGATTCCGTACTATTGGAAGAAGAAATTAATACATCTCCGTTTTTTGAGCAGGTGGATGGTATCAAGTTCTTGACCCATCAGGGCGGCTGCGGAGGTACCCGTCAGGATTCCGAAGCGCTTTGTGCCTTGATCGCGGGGTATTTGAACAACCCGAACGTCGCAGGCGGCACTATTCTGAGTTTAGGATGTCAGAATGCACAAATCTCCATTTTAAAGGATAAGTTGCATGTTCTTAATCCTAATTTTGATAAGCCCTTATACATTCTGGAACAACAAATAGAGGGAACGGAAGAAGCCCTTTTGGTAAAAGCGATCCATCACACGTTTGAAGGATTGATAGCGGCCAACAAGGCGACACGCCAACCCGCCCCTTTAGATAAATTGACCATAGGGTTGGAATGTGGGGGTTCTGACGGATTTTCAGGAATTTCGGCAAATCCGGCAGTAGGCCATGTTTCAGATATCCTGGTCGCCTTAGGCGGAAAAACGATGTTGGCAGAATTTCCTGAACTCTGTGGAGTGGAACAACAACTCCTCAACCGATGTGTCAACGACACCATTGCGAACAAGTTTATGCACCTGATGAAGACGTATTCCGCAGCTGCGGTAGCCGTAGGTTCGGGATTTGACATGAATCCCAGTCCCGGGAATATTAAGGACGGTCTGATTACTGATGCCATGAAAAGTGCCGGGGCTGCCAAGAAAGGGGGTTCATCTCCCATAAATGATGTACTTGATTATGCAGAATACGCCCAAAAACCCGGACTACAACTGTTGTGTACCCCTGGAAACGACGTGGAAAGTACAACGACTTTGGCAGGTTCCGGAGCCAACATCATTTTGTTCACCACAGGTTTAGGTACCCCAACAGGAAATCCTATTGCTCCGGTCATCAAAATAGCATCCAATAGCAAGTTGGCCCAACGGATGCCGGATATTATCGACGTGGATGCAGGAGTTGTCATTACAGGCGAGAAGTCCATACCACAAATGGGTGAGGAACTCATGGAATTTATTATCGACGTAGCCAGCGGAAAAAAGAAAACCAAGGCCCAACAATTAGGTCAGGACGATTTTATACCTTGGAAACGAGGTATCTCTCTTTAAACCATTATAGATGAAAAGCTTATTTGACATTAAAGGGAAAAACATTCTTATTACCGGGGGAACCGGGGTTTTAGGTTCGGAATGGTCTACATACCTTGCGGCGCAAGGCGCACATCTCATTGTATTGGGAAGAGCATTAATGGATGCTCAACAAATAGTTGAGCAAATAAAATCCAATGGAAATCAGGCCATTGGATTTGGTTGTGATGTAACCAACGAGGAGGACTTAAAACGGGTAGCCGCGTTGGTCAGGTCTCAAATCGGATCGCTGGACGTGCTCATTAACGCAGCCGGAGGCAATATGGCAGGTGCCACCATCACGCCGGAGCAGACCGTATTGGATAGCGATGTAGAGGCCCTGAGAAAAATCATCGACCTCAATTATGTAGGAACCTATCTGTCTGTCAAGTCATTTCTTCCCCTTTTTCTCGACACCAAAAAGGGAAGTATCATCAACATTTCCAGCATGTCCGCAGAGCGTCCATTGACCCGCGTAATGGGGTATTCTTCTTCTAAAGCCGCTATTGATAACTTAACGAAATGGCTTGCGGTGGAGTTTGCACAGAAGTACGGCCCTCAGATGCGTGTTAACGCGTTAGCGCCGGGTTTCTTTCTCACCAAACAAAACAAAGAACTATTGACGAATACAGATGGCAGCTACACCGAACGTGCAAATACCATCATTTCGAATACCCCCATGAATCGTTTTGGGCAACCCGATGAATTGCTCGGTGCAATGCACTATCTCTGTAGTGAGGCATCCCAATTTGTAACAGGAACTGTTATGGCGATAGATGGGGGTTTTAGCGCTTATTCAGGAGTGTGATTCTGAGGAAAGAGGAAAGAAACAAGAGGTAAGACTAAAGAGGAAAAACAAGGAATGGGCTTATGCAAAAACTAGAACAAACCATGCGCTGGTACGGAACCAATGATCCTGTGAGCCTTTCCGATATTCGGCAGGCGGGCGCCACGGGTGTTGTGACCGCTTTGCATCATATTCCCAACGGGGAAGTATGGCCACGAGCGGAAATTGAGAAGAGAAAAGCGTTGATCACATCGGCAGGGCTTCGGTGGAGTGTCGTAGAAAGCATTCCTGTTCATGAAAACATCAAAACACGAAGTGGCCAATATGCGCATTATATTGAAGTGTATAAGCAATGTATTCGCAATTTGGCGGAAGCGGGGATCCAAACGGTTTGTTATAATTTTATGCCCATTCTGGATTGGACCCGTACCGCCCTTGGCTATGAACTCCCTAACGGTGCAAAGGCCTTACGGTTTGAAACTGCAGCCCTGGTAGCCTTTGACGTGTTTATTCTCAAACGTCCGTATGCTGAAAGAAGTTACACAAAAGAGCAGCTTGCCCAAGGAAAAGCACGATTTGAGCAAATGAATGCTTCGGATAAAGCGGAACTTACCCAAAACATTATTGCAGGACTACCAGGTGCAGAGGAGGGCTACTCGGTAGCGCAATTTCAACAGCAACTTGATAAGTATACCGATATTAACGATGAAAAATTGGGACTGCACCTGAAACTTTTCCTGGATGAAATTATTCCGGTGTGTGACGAAGTAGGGGTCAACATGGCTATCCACCCGGACGACCCGCCATTTGACATTTTTGGATTGCCCAGAGTTGTGAGTACTGCCAAAGACATGCAACGTATCGTACAAGGGACCCCCAGCGTACACAATGGTTTGACGTTCTGCACGGGCTCCTTGGGCGTTCGTGTGGACAATGATTTGGTAGACATGATCGAAACCTTTGAAGATCGTATCCATTTTGTGCATTTACGAAGTACGCAACGCGATCTACAAGGTAATTTTCATGAAGCCAACCATTTAGAGGGAGATGTACCGATGTTTGAAGTAATGAAGGCCCTTTTCGCGCTTCAGCAGCGAAGAAATGTGTCACTCCCCATGCGGCCCGATCATGGTCATCAAATCCTTGACGATTTGAATAAAACTGCGAATCCCGGGTACACAGGCATTGGCCGATTAAAAGGGCTGGCTGAATTACGAGGATTGGAACACGCTATCGTGCAGATGTATCCTTCGTCGGACTAACTTATTGCATATTCTGATGAAAACACATCACTTTGGGAAATCCTTTCGGTCAACGCTCAGAAAATTTTACAGAGAAGTGTATTTCTAAATTGAAAACCTTTGTTCTCGATACTTGCCCGTCCGGCAGGCGGGCTTTTTCCTGGACTTCGACTGCGCTCAGCCTGACAGGAAAACACTCGAACTGACGGTTTTTGATCCTGAAATAGTATAGTGCACACCGATTTCAGATTAATCTTTAACGGCGTAATCATACTTTTTCTCCATCTCATCATAATACGCCTTTAAAATATAAAAGGCTTTCTTTTTAAAACCTGCATTAGAAATCAGCCCTTTTCGGTTCCAACCGTCTTGAATTAAGGGCAGATTTCTTCTTGGTGATCTAAAATCAGCCAAGATCCAAGGGGTCATTCCCCGTAAAGTGGAAATCTTTCGCAGCATTTTTAGCTGCTCCTCATAGAGATATTCCTGGTATTCTTCTGTCCATCGGGTAAGCTTGTCGCCATGATAATTGTACAGCGCCCCACCCCCAAACTCGCTGACAAAAAACGGTTTGTTATGAGGCAATTCCCATGTTACTTCGGCACATCGTTCCGGTAAGCCGGAGTACCACCCAATGTATTCGTTGCAGGCGATCATATCGACATCTTCAGCAAATGGATCAGGGATCTTAACGGTATGGGCCGTGCTTTTTTCATCTCTTTCCAAAGCAGCACTGATGAATCGGGTGTCGTCAATGGCAAGGGCAATCTTCTTTAAATCCCTTAGAAACTTGAGTCGTGAAGGCACTTCCGGTGTTTCGTTTGCCACAGACCACACAATTACGCTTGCCCGGTTTTTATCGCGATGCACCAGGGTTTCCAATTGGGATTTCGCTTGGGCAAAGGCTTCAGGATTTTCGTAGTCGATCCCCCAGTATACCGGTATTTCTTCCCAAAGTAAAATACCCAGCTGATCCGCCAGGCGGGGCATGTGTTCATTGTGAGGGTAATGGGCCAACCGTACAAAATTACAGTTAAGCTCTTGTGCCCATCCGAAAAGCATTCGCGCTTCTTCCATAGCATTTGCTCTGCCGACCTTTATTGGGTTTTCCTCATGAAGACTGATCCCTCGCAGAAAGATGGACTTTCCGTTCAATAGGATATTAGGGCCATCCGTTGCAACGGTTCTGAAGCCAATCGCATCCTCTAAAGTATCTTCACCGCAACTGATCTCAACGGTATACAATTTGGGACGTTTAGGGTACCACTTTTTGATGCGTTTTGCCGCAATTTGGAACGCTGTTTTACCGGTGCCATCTAAACGAAAGCTTTCCTCAATCCTCGCTTCCGGGATTTTCAGGGTCACTTCTTGTCCGGCTCCATGGGATACCTGAACATATCCTTTGATCAGGTCAGGGTTGTTGGGATCCAATTGTATCTGATACTCCTGAATATGGGTTTTGGGCACTTCGATCAGTTTTACCTCTCGAGTAATCCCACCGTAATTCCACCAGTCGGTGGTATAATTGGGTACCCGATGTTTTTCCCTGCTGTTGTCTACCCGGACTACCAAAGAATTCCCTTTGGATCTTAGTTTCTCGGAAACTTCGAAATTAAAGGGATCGAATCCTCCCAGATGCTGACCGACCTTTTCACCGTTTAGGTACACGTCGGTTTGATAGTTGGCAGCTCCGAAGTACAAGAGTACTTGATTGTCCTCTTTTTTTACAGCATAGTCAAAGGTTGTTCGGTACCAAATCGCGCCTTCATAATATTCCAATTTTTCAAATTGACTGTTCCAATCTCCCGGGACCTTGATCTCAGGGGAAGTATTAAAATTGTATTCCACACGATCCCAGGGGTTTTCAATTACCTTATCGGTGTAGTAGGGCTTGGCTGAGGCTTTGGTGGATTCCGCCTGATCAAAAGGTAACCAATTTCTATGGTTGCGATACCCGGTATCGTAAGGGTCTATGATATATTTCCAATTGCCATTCAATAGGGTAGCGGGTCTATGGTAGGCATTTTGAAGCAACGGCTCTTGCGACCGACCGAACTGTACTGCGAATAGACATAAAAGGAAACAACAAAGACGTATCTTTTTCATAATCATTTGTTTGTGGGCAAAATATTGGCGTTGATTTTGGTGTTTTCGAAAAGTACTTGTGTAGCTTCCAGAACAATTTCCAGTTGAGGGGATTGATCAATGGAACAGTTTTCAAAATACACTCTTCGGATAGGTTCTTCGGGTCTTCCTTTGATGACAATGGACTTATCCGTTGTTTGTTCAATTTGAATATCCTGAAAATAAAAACCCCTGTATTTTGTAAAGTATTGATTACCCCGCCAGCCCTTGTAATCGGTAGTGAACTCAAAACCATATTTCACGTTGCCTATGGCAATGTTTCGCATGAAAATGTTTTCGATAAAGCCCCCCCGGTCGGGATTGCTTTTAAATTGAAAAGCATGTTTTCCACTTTGCAATAATTCGCAGTGTTCTACAAAAACATTTCGAACGCCTGCTGACATTTCAGACCCTATACAAAATCCGCTGCCCACTTTGGTAGTAAAGCTATTGTTCCGAACAATAACATTTTCCGTAGCAGGATAGGGCCATCCGTCCTGGTCCCGACCGGCTTTGACCGCCACGCAATCATCATGGGTATGTATCACACAGTTTTCGATGAGCACATTTTTGCAACTTTCGGGGTCAATCCCGTCATCATTAGTGGTGCCCGCCCCAATCTGCAGTGCGCGGATGGTGATGTTTTCAGAGAGTATAGGATGAATCGTCCAAAATGGCGAACCT
The DNA here is from genome assembly GCA_028277085.1 of Flavobacteriaceae bacterium. Taxonomy (GTDB): domain Bacteria; phylum Bacteroidota; class Bacteroidia; order Flavobacteriales; family Flavobacteriaceae; genus Croceivirga. The sequence goes on along the minus strand of JANQHL010000062.1, from coordinate 2,732 downwards.
TGTATCCTGAAATTCTCCAAAAGGATGTTTTGGCAATTGATCAACTCAATGGCGGAAGGGCGTAGGTAGTGTCCTTCACCAAAAACCCTTTCTTCTAAAGGGATTTCATCATTGCCCATTTGTCGAAGCAGCTTCTTGTCATCATCCTGCTTTTGTTTCCAATGCAGCCACTTTTTTTCGGACCGGCCGTAGATCATTCCTTTTCCGGTGAGAGCTATATTTTCAACATCAATCGCATAAATAAGAGGCGAATAATTCATCAGAAACGTCCCTTCCCAACGGGATTTGACCACGGGCAGATAGTCCGAGGGCTCTGGTGAAAACCAAAGTTCGGTTCCTTCCTCTAAGTGCAACCGAATATTGGATGCTAAAAAAATACTGCCCCTAACCGTATAGTTTCCTGGATTGACTTTGACTGTACCCCCTCCGTTTTTGGAAAGTTGTTGGATGATCCGATTGATTTGATTCCTAAAATCAGTAGTGTCCGTAACAACCACTGCGGTATCCGGAAAAGTCGGCACTTGGATCGCTTTCAAGATATTGGGATAGGTGGTTGACCAGGCCTTGGTAAGGATACTTTGCGCGGTTTTGGTGGTAAAATCATCTTTAGGTTGGGAGTTACATCCCAGGGTTAACAGTACAAGAAAAACCCCAAGGGCTATTTGCATTCCTGAATAGCAATGCGATCTGTTTCGCGATACCCCCCTATAGGATCTACTGAAATTCATACTGGTATACATCACTTAAAAATCGCAACCCGAAAGCTGTGGCAATATCCCGGTAAATGAGTTTCATTTTTCCGTTGCCTTTTGCCTTTTGCCGGATCTCATAGTACCCTCCCACTAGATTTTCGTCAGCGTGTTTGAATGAAAATTGATTGTTTAGGGTGAAATCCAATGCTTTTTGAACATTTCCTTTGAAATCGGCATACCCCAGTTCCAGTAATCGCAACCAGAGAATACCTGCAAAAGAAGTTCCTGAACCACAAGGTGAGCGATCATCCACCGACCCATCGGTATAACTCAGGTAAAAGATCACTCCATTTTTTTGTTGTATGGATGCCAATCCGTGCCCTGTTTTTAGGGCCGCATCCAGGTATTTTGGATCTTGGGTCAATGTATAGGCCTCAATCAGCGCCTCAGCATTCCAGGTATTGAACCGGGCATGGATCTTTCCGGTATTTGGGTCATTGGGCTCAAAATCCATCCAGAAACCATTTTCACTTTGAGTGGCGACCAGCCCATCACAAATCTCAAGAAAGGCTTTTTTGTACCGTTCCTCTGCTGTAAATTCAAACATGTCTTTCCATAAATACCCTTCAGCATTTGGTCGTGCCACCTGTTTAATGGTGATTTCATGACCTTGATGCTGGGCATGTGGACTTTTGTCTTTCCATATCTCCCCGGTTTCCGGATCAACAATGTTATAACTTAAGCGATGTTCCGGAAGATAGAGATGGTCCAGAATCCATTTTCCGGCTGAGGTGGTGACTTCAGCATATTTTGTGTCCCCAGTCAACTCGCTTAGATCAAACAGTCCCGGTGTTCCATCGGTAATCGTGGTGGTATTGATCAGGTTTCCAACGCTTGCCCCGTGAATGGCATTCATATAACCGGCCAGGGGATGTTCATCGGAGAACTGTAGCCCTATCCACCAGTCCCCTCCTTGTATCGCATAGGTTAAGGCGTCTTGGTTTTGGGTCACCTGATAGGCCTCCAAGAGCCCCTGAATCAATTGACCCGTATGCCAGGCAGGCTCATATTCCGACCATGTACCCGATATCATTTCATAATCCCCTCTTGCCTTCCCTTCAGCATCCAAACAGACTTTCCCAGCGTGCTGGATAGCTTGGTTCAATGAAACCATTATTTTTTGTTGATACGAATCATTCAGATCCAGCGATGCTTTTTGGGCACATCCCGATACACACCAAAGTGCTAACAACGCCAAAAACAGTTTCTTGCCCATCAATTGATCTTTACGTTCAGCGTATCCATAGCAACATTATGTTTCCAAAACAGTGCGATGGAATCCTTCGGGACCTGGTTAAAAATCACATTGTTCATCCGGACATTCTCGGCATCTGCAAGAATGAACTTTCCTTTTTCACGAACATAGTCGGAAGTGGATGCCCACTGCTTTACTTTCCTGTTGCCTTTGGGTTTTTTCCATGAAGAATTATCCAGGTGATCCGTAAACGTTACCTCAACATTTTCCAGGTGGATCGTATTGAGCTTCTGCTCCGGATGCCCTGACAGATAAAGAATTCCTGCCGTGGCAATTGAACAATCCTCAAACCGGATATTTTCTATTTGGCCTACAGGAGAATCCTCCTGTCGCTGATGAATATCCATAAAAACACCATACTCCTGAGTATGTCGGGCTCCGGTTTCGGCATCAATATTTTTGAAGAGAATGTCGCGATACGCTCCACCGTCCATCATAAACAAGGCCATGGCATACCGTGTTTTTCGAATAGTGATGTTTTCAAAGACAACGTTTTGCGTCAGATACCCGCTGCCTGTCCCGAGTTTCAGCGCAGAATCATCACTTTCCAGGTAACAATGCTTAACGGTAATATTTTCGGTTATTTTTGGTCGGGGATCCCGGTTGGAATCAAGCCATTGTTCCTCTTTCCTGGTATTCTTCAAACATATGGCATCGTCTCCCGTGCGAATATCTGTGTTGCTAATGATAACATTCCTGGTATTTCGAATGTCAATACCATCGGT
>JANQHL010000011.1 GCA_028277085.1 Flavobacteriaceae bacterium | reverse complement strand
CCACTTAAGGACTTGTCCATTTGTGGTAGCTCCCATATCCCCGAGGTCAATATTATCAATAGATGCGTCATCGATTTTGGCAGAGTTGACAGCATCATTCGCAATAGTGAGAACACCCGTGTTATTGATAGAAGCATCTCCAGTCAAGGTTTGTCCAACGGGAGCGTTGGTAGCATCCCCAATAAATATCTGTCCGTTGTTAAGTACAGGTGCCGCATCAGCTAGTGAAGAAAGATCTACGCTCACCGGATCACCATTCTCAATTTCAATGGTCAATAAATTGCTACCATCTAAAGTAGCATCAATCAAATCCTGGTTATCCGTACCCGCATTGTTCAAGGGCGAAAGATCCGCAGTAAACGAGACGGTACCTCCTTCAGTGAACACCAGATTGTCGCCCTGTAGTTCTGCATTTGTAATACGTTCATTGTTAGGATCCAGATCCTGATCATTGCCAACATGATCCGTGATCAGGTCGGTATTCACCTGAATGATAGTTTGCAGCGGCGTATCGTCGTAAAAGACGCCACCATTATCCGTTAATACGTTGTTAGGAGCAGTACTCACAACCTCAGCACTGGTGATGAACCCGGGGTCATTAAAAAAGTCGCCCAGGGTCACCAGGCTGTAATCAATCTCATCATCTGTCACAGTGTTCGTCTGCAATTCGGATCGTCCTACGGAGTTGGGTGCCAGGTTTTCGTCGGTGATGGTGTCCGGAGCCAGATCAACGCCCTGTATGGTGCTGTTAGCGATCTGCTGCCCTGTAATCTCACTGACTTCAAAATTAAAAATGTTCCCATCCAGCGGTGTAATGATAATGGTCTCGTTTGCATTTACAATCGCATCATGGGTAAGTGTTTGGTTAACAGCACTTCCCAAAGCGACACTTACAGTATTGCCGTCACTATCGGTAAGTACGAGCTCGGTATCCATCAACTCCAGGCTTACATTGGTGGTATTGGTACTGGAACAGAGATCCACCCATTGCCCGCCGTCAAAATAAAAAACACAATTGGCATCGGTATTGTAGACCAGGGCGCCGTTCAGGGGTTGAATTCCCAACATTTGGGCAGTGGTCACCCGCGTAATGACAAGAGCTCGGGAATTCCCTTCAAGTTCCAGCACGGAAGCCGGATGCAAGGTTTGCGGGTTGTCTCCGATTTTTACCTGGGAAAAGGTCAACGAGCAAAAACAAAGGGTGAGCAAGAGGACAGCACGACTTGTTTTCATGGCTAAGGCGTTAAACAGGACTAAGGGAGCCACAAATGTAACTTTATACCTACATTACACTAATTTAACCGTCAAAAAGCGTGAGAATAGCGTTAAGATGCAGCCCCCCATTTCAAGAAGAATAGGTTATGTTTGCAAACAATTAACAAAAGTTTACGATACCCCCATTTTTATTTGTGGTGGACAAGGTCGTTCTTTAACTATTGTAAGTAGTCTTTTATGCACAAGCACCTCCTTTCTTTTCTATTTCTGGGGATCACTTTTACGGCATTTTCCCAGGATATAGACCGGCAATGGCTACGCGGTCAGGTGCTGTATAGAGGAAACAATGTGATCAACGAAAACGTGATCAATACCAACACCCAAATTGCTACGATTACCGATGAGGACGGACGCTTTAAGATCCAGGTAAAGGAAGATGATCAACTGGTATTTACAGCTGTGAATTATCAATTAATGGTGGTGAAGATCACTAATGAAATACTGGCCAAAAAACGTTTGGTAGTCGAGGTGACGGAGAAAGTAACAGAATTGGATGAAGTGGTAGTTAGCCCCGAGAACCAGGAAAAGTTCCTGGAGGTCAAAAATGAGAAATTCAAAGGCTTTGAATATGAAATTGACCGGAGTACGGAAGTACAAAACGTAGCCTTATTGTCACAAAATGAACGGCGGGAGGGAGACCTCAATTTTGTAAACATTTTCAAAGCAATTTTTTCCTCACGGAACCAGGATACGGGAGAAGTGGTCCCATTGAAAGTAAGCCAGGTCTTACGCCAGGTGTATGATGACGAGTTTTTTGTGGTAGATCTCAGCTTGCCACAGGATAAAATAGATGCCTTCTTGTTGTTTTGCGACGACAAAATTCCATCGCAGTCGCTATTGAAAAAAGAAAATGAATTCCAACTCATCGACTTTTTGGTTACCCAGAGCAGGGAATTCCGAGCTACACTGGGGGAGAAATAGCGCGCTGCTATTGTTGTTCCTGTTCCCGCTGACCTTTCTTACAGCGCAAACAAAGCTTTTGAAAGGAAAGGTAACTGCCGGATCGGGTGAAGTTACCGGAGTAACCATTCAGAACCTTACCAGCAGACGTGCCACCATCACCGATTTTGAGGGCAATTTTGCGATACGGGCCAACACCGGGGACACCCTGGTTTTTTCCGCTGTGCAATTTAAACGTAAAATTGTTCCGGTTACCGAGACACTCTTTGCTACTTCCTTTGTGGTGGTCCCTCTGGAAGAATTTGTGAATAAGTTAAAGGAAGTTGTCGTGCAGCCTTTCGGCCTTTCCGGGGATATTGATAGGGATATAAACGATTTACAGTTACAAAATGAAGTAAGTGCTGTGGCCTTGGGCCTACCAAATGCCGGGAAAGCCCACCCTACCCAAAGTGAACGTTTATTAGCGGAGGCCAAGGGTGGTACATGGTCTTTAGGGGCCGGGGCTGTGGGCGCAGGCACAGGCATACCTATTAATCCTATTATCAATGCGATTACCGGCAGGACGAAAAAACTGAAAAACCGCGTAAAAGTGGATCGCACCTATGCTCGGACACAAAATGTGCGACGGGAAGTAACCGATTCTATTTTTGAGGTAGAATTTAAGATTCCTAAAACCAAAGTAGCAGATTTCATGTATTTCTGCGAGATAGATGAGGAATTTCAGCTCCTGCTGGCACAAGGCGATGGATTGAAATTATGGGGGTATCTTTTGGATAGGAGTAAGCTATATCGACAGAACAATGGACTGGAATAGGAGGTGTGGCATGCCCTTTGTGTATTTTTGAGCGCGATTTAGACACAAAATGAAGAAATTTCTCTTTTTACTGGTAATTCCCTTATTGGCATTTACTGTTGCCCATAAGTTTTATGTAAGCGTTACCAACATCAATTATTCCGAAAAAGACAATGCGTTCCAGATTACTTCCCGGATTTTCATTGACGATCTGGAAGCAGTGCTAAAAGAACGCTATGATTTTGAAGCCCGTTTGGCTACCGGAGCAGAATCTCCGGTTGCGGAGGAATACATTGAAAAATACTTCAGGACCAAATTCCTGATCAAATTAAACGGTGCGGTGGCTTCGTATAACTTCCTCGGTAAAAAGTACGAGGCGGATGTGGTCATCTGTTATTTGGAAATCCCCGACATAAATTTGGACGAACTGAATTCGCTGGAAATTCAAAATGAAATTTTGACCGACTTGTTTGAAGAACAGAAGAACCTGGTCCACGTGAAATGGGAAGGCAAAAAGAGAAGTTTTATCCTGATCAAAGAGAATAATAAAGGAATGTTAAACTTATAAGCCAACCTCTTAACTACTCCTTAAAAAAAAGTATTTTTCACCCTTTAAAAATTACGAGATGATGAATAGGATCAAATACTATTTTGCTTCCATTGTATTTCTGATTGCTGCCATTGGTGTAGCCCAGGAAACAGAAAATCAAGAAGAAGCACGCGAACCCGGACATTACAACCAGAGCAAGTTTAAGCAATTGTATGAGGAATTCGCTACGCCGAATACGTACCGCTCGGCTTCCGGAGCTCCCGGACCGGATTATTACCAACAACAGGCAGATTATACCATGGACATTACCTTGGATGATACGAATGCCAAAATCTATGGGGAAGAGACTATCACCTATTACAACAATTCTCCGGATGATCTGGAATTCCTTTGGGTGCAGCTGGACCAAAACGTAAGGGCCAAGGATTCTAAATCGCCATTGCGTAATGGCAATGGGGTAAACATTGCCTATACTACAGGTAATTTTGCGCAACGCTATGTAACAGAGCCGTTTGACGGTGGATTTAATATAGAGTGGGTTAAAGATGCCTCAGGTAAGCCGCTATCCTATACGATTAATCAAACGATGATGCGTATTAACATTCCCCAACCCTTAAAAAGCGGTGAGAATGTTTCGTTTTCTATTAAATGGTGGTACAATATCCCAAATCATACCGTAAATCGCGCGCGATCCGGGTATGAGTATTTTGAGAAAGATGGCAATAGGGCTTATGTGATCGCCCAGTTCTTCCCAAGAATGGCAGTGTATTCTGACGTAGAGGGATGGCAAAACCATCAATTCTGGGGGAGCGGGGAATTTGCACTCCCCTTCGGAAATTACGAGGTGAGTATTACAGTTCCCGAAGATCATGTTGTTGACGCCACCGGGGTACTTCAGAACAGAAAAGAGGTATTTACCAAGGAAATGATGAAACGCTATAATCAGGCAACGAAGTCATATGATAAGCCGGTGATCATCGTTACACAAGAAGAAGCAGAGGCCAAGGAGCAAGGTTTTGCGGAGAAAACGAAAACATGGAAATTTAAAACCGAACCCGGAAGAATGGTTCGTGATTTTGGTTTTGCGTCTTCCCGTAAGTTCATCTGGGATATGCAAGCTGTTAAAGTAGGGGGTCGGGATGTCATGGCGGTTTCTTTGTATCCCAAGGAAGGGAATCCACTTTGGGAAGAGTATTCCACTAAAGCGGTGGTACAAACGCTACACACCTACAGCAAGCATACCTTTGATTACCCTTATCACAAAGCCATTTCAGTACATGCTAAAAATCAAGGGATGGAGTATCCTATGATTTGCTGGAATTACGGGCGTCCCAATGAGGACGGCACCTATTCCGATAGAACAAAATATGGGATGATCAGTGTGATCATCCACGAAGTAGGTCACAATTTCTTCCCGATGATCGTAAATTCTGATGAGCGGCAGTGGGGATGGATGGACGAAGGGCTGGATACCTTTATGCAGTACCTAACGGAACAGGAATTCGGAAAAATGTATCCGGAAGCGATAACACCTAATGAAAAATACCCTTCTCGAAGAGGAGACCCTGCCAAGATAGTCCCTTATATGGCTGGGGATCAAAACTTCCTTGCACCGATTATGTCTAATCCTGAGAATGTATATCAACTAGGGCCTAACGCTTATGGCAAGCCGGCTACTGCGCTCAACATCCTTCGAGAAACCGTTATGGGACCAGAATTGTTTGACCACGCATTTAAGACCTATGCCCAGCGCTGGAAATTTAAACATCCTACTCCGGAAGATTTTTTCCGGACTATGGAAGACGCTTCCGCTGTAGATTTGGACTGGTACTGGAGAGGATGGTTTTATACCACAGACCATGTAGACATCGGTGTTAAAGGGGTAAAGAAATTCTACGTTTCCAATAAAGTGACCAAGGAAATGCAGGAATATATGGATGCTCGTGGCTTGACGGAGGCAGATCTACCTCCATTGGTGTATCTGGCTGAAGAGGATAGTGAGGATTTTTCGGAGGATTTAAAAGGCAAAGCTCCTTCTGAGGTGTCTCAAAACCTAAAAGAGTTTATGATGGACAATATGACCGAAGAAGAGCGCGCCCAGGTAAAAGAACCCAAGTATTTTTATGAGATTACCTTTGATAAGCCCGGCGGTATTCCTATGCCTTTGATCGTGGAGTATACTTACGCGGATGGTTCTAAAGAAAATATCACGTATCCTCCTGAGATTTGGCGAAAAAATGACGAGGAAGTAAAGCGCGTAATTTCCTCTGAAAAAGAACTGGTAGGGATTATTGTAGATCCAAAATTGGAAACTGCAGATATTGACGCCACCAACAACTCCTGGCCTAAAAAAGAGGAGAAATCAGATTTTGACCAATTCAAGGAAAAAGTGAAAGGCAAATAAAGATTTTAAGATTTTAGCAAGAAAGCTCGGTAACATACCGGGCTTTTTGTTTTAGGTGCCTAAAAACTTCTCATTATCTTTGTGATATGCAACTGTTATTTATAAGCGGAGGCGAAATTGTATTTATCCTTTTCATTGCTGTAATGGTATTTGGAGCCGATAAGCTCCCGGGTATTGCCAAAGGTCTAGGAAAGGGAATGCGACAGTTGCGGGATGCTACTGATGATATCAAAAGGGAGATCCAGAAAAGCGCAGAAAAGCAAGGTATTGATACCGACTTGACTCAAGATATCAAGAAAGAGTTGGATGATGTGAAGAAGAATGTGGACGATGTAGCGGGCACCATTCGCCGAAGCACCAAATAGTCATGTTGGAAAAGCTACTAGAGTGGGATAGAAGTACGTTTATCTATCTGAACAGCCTCGGTGTAGAAACATACGATACGTTTTGGACTACGGTTACCGAAATCTCTTTTTGGATACCGTTATTTTTGTTGTTCGGTTATCTACTCTATGCTACCTTTTCCCTTCGGGAAGCGACCTCCCGATTAATTACACTCTTGCTTTTAGTGGTCTTTGTTCTTTTTCTGACGCATTGGGTAAAACTAGGGTTCTCCAGATTACGGCCCAATAACGATGCCACGCTAAACACTGTTATTCGGATCTTAAAATCACCGACAGATTTTAGTTTTTTCTCCGGACATGCCTCAAGTTCATTTGCCATTACCGTGTTAGTGTATTTGTTCCTAAGGCAGCACAGGAAATGGGTAGGCTTATTTTTTATTTGGCCGATTCTTTTTTCATTAAGCCGAATTTTTGTGGGAGTACATTACCCAATTGATATTATTACAGGAGCATTGGTCGGGATACTTAGCGGCCTTATCTTTTATAGTTTATATTATCGTTTTATAAAACCCGGCTCAGTGTTAACCCGTCCCTGATAGGTAGCACTACCGTCTCAATCCTGGGATCTGCACTGATTTTTTTGTTGTAACGCAACAATGCTTCTGTAGCCTTATCTCCTTTTTCCAAAGGCTGAACTACTTTCCCCGACCAGAGTACATTGTCAGATAAAATAACACTCCCGGACGCACACTTTTTTATCGCAACGTCAAAGTATTCCGGGTATTGTTTTTTTTCCGCATCAATAAAAACCAGGTCAAATACTTCATCCAGTTGCGGAATGATTCCAAGGGCATCTCCGGTATGTTGGATGATCTTTTCTCCAAAGGCGCTCTTGTTAAAGTAGCGACGCTGTAGGTCAAATAATTCTTCGTTGATGTCAATGGTATGTAGTTTTCCATTCTTTTGAAGGCCTTCCGCGAGGCATAGGGCGGAGTACCCGGTATAGGTCCCTATTTCCAGAATACGTTTTGGGGCAATTATCTTGGAAAGCAGGCTTAACACCCTTCCCTGGTGATGTCCGGTGATCATTCGGGGGTGCACCACTTTAAGATGGGTTTCCCGTGCGAGTTCGGTTAACAAATCAGGCTCTTGTTGGGAATTCTCCGCGATATAGGCTTCGAGAGTCGCAGATAAAAAATGCATGCTGTTGTTTTGGCAAAATTAGCCAAATAAGGGTATTTTCGGAACATGGAAAATATTGTTGTACGGGATGCTGTATTGGACGATTTGCCGGTATTGTTGGGTTTTGAACAGGAAATAATAAAGGCCGAACGCCCCTTCGATCCGACCATTCGACCAGATCCGGTAAATTACTACAACCTATTCGATTATATAGTTGACCCGAGTGTGAAGGTAGTTGTCGCGCAGTATGGTAATGATGTGGTAGGCTCAGGGTATGCTTTACGAAAGAAGGCCAGACATTACCTTGATCATCAAGAGTACGCTTATTTGGGATTCATGTACGTATCACCAGAGTTTCGCGGTAAGAGAATTAATCAACGTATAACCCAAAAACTAACGGGATGGGCACGAGAACAGGGACTTTTTGAGGTTCGGTTAACAGTATATGAGGATAATGTCCCAGCTATTAAGGCCTATGAGAAATCCGGTTTTAAAAGACATCTTAATGAAATGCGTATTAGATTAAAACAGGAATGACAAAACCATTTGAAAATACAAGGGAATTTGCTTTAGAAATGGATAAGAATGACCCGCTGCGCGCCTACAGGGATCAGTTTAATTATCCCCGCGTAAAAGGTAAGCAGGTCATTTATTTCACAGGAAATTCCCTTGGACTGCAACCCAAAATAGCCGGCGACTATGTGAATGAGATCATGCAGGATTGGGCAAATCTGGCAGTAGAAGGGCATTTTTATGCCGAAAAGCCCTGGTGGGACTATCACGAACGCCTGGCAAAGCCTTTGGCAAAGGTAGTAGGCGCATCTCCCGGGGAAGTAACGGTAATGAATACGCTTACCGTGAACCTTCATCTGTTAATGGTTTCTTTTTATCGGCCAACAAAACATCGGTTTAAGATACTTTGTGAAGAGAAAGCGTTTCCTTCAGACCAATACATGCTGAAAAGTCAGGTGAAGTATCACGGACTTGATCCGGAAAACGCTATTGTAGAGGTACGAAAACGGGAGGGAGAACATTTTTGGAGAACCGGGGATATCCTTTCCAAGATCGAAGAACTGGGGGAGGAACTCGCATTGGTCTTGATGGGTGGTGTTAACTATTACAATGGTCAGGTGCTGGATATGGCCGCAATTACTACAACTGCAAAATCCCAGGGAGCGGTTGTGGGTTGGGACCTTGCCCATGCGGCGGGAAATGTTCCATTACAGCTTAGCGAATGGGGGGTGGATTTTGCGGCCTGGTGTAGCTATAAATACATGAATAGTGGCCCGGGAAGTGCTTCAGGAGTGTTCATTAACAAAAAGTACCATGGACTAAAGGAAATTCCCCGCTTTGAGGGCTGGTGGGGCACTAAAAAGGAGACCCGGTTTTTAATGCAGCCCGAATTTGATCCTATTCCCACAGCAGATGCATGGCAACTCAGTAATCCACCTGTCCTGGCGGTAGCTCCCTACCTGGCGGCTTTACAGTTGTTTGAGGAAGCAGGAATGCCTGCCTTACTGGCCAAGCAAAAGCTTTTGACCAGCTACCTGGAATTTATTCTAAAAGAAATCGACAAGCAGGTGGAAAGTACATTTGAAATCATTACGCCGGAAGATCGGGGATGTCAGCTTTCTGTATTCTTGCATGGAGAAGGACGGGAAATTTTTGAGTATCTGATGCAAAATGGGGTAATTGTCGATTGGCGGGAACCCAATGTGATCCGTCTTGCACCCGTACCTTTTTATTGCTCCTATGACGATATGTTTAGGTTTGGGCAAATTTTAAAGGCCGGTATACTATCCAAGTAATTTGATCTTTTTAAGATAGGCAGAGGGAGTGGTATTTTGGTATTTGATGAATTGTTTTGCGAAATAAGAAGGGCTGCTAAACCCGGAAAGATGCATCACCTCTTTAATGGTCATACCCCCCTGATTCATAGCCTCAACGGCTTTGGCTACCTTAAATTCGTTTACAAAATCAATAAATCTCCTATTCGTCATTTTCGTGAAAAATCGGGAGAACGAATTGGGGGTTAACCCAACCTTCATGGCAATATCCGGAATTGTAATTGGTTCACTATAGTTGTTGTTAAGATGTTCAAAGATCTTTTTCAATCGATAGGTCTCTTTTTCCCTGAAACTGTTGGAGATGCCCTTACTCAAAAGTGTACAGCTGTTTTTGTTGGCGGATAAATGATTGAGAATAGAAAGTAGGTTGATTAATTTTCCCTGATTGTCCAATCCACTAAAACCTTCAAAACGTTGACTCAAATAGGTTTTAACCTTGTTATCAAAGATCAGGACGTGTCTTGACAGTTCTATTAGGGTCGTAATACCAGTTAATTCCGGAAAATTGTTCAGCTTTTCGGTTACAAATTCTTTTGAAAATTGTACCACCACTTCCAGGCTATTGTTTTTTTCATTGTTGCCCAAATCTGAATGTGGGATGTTGCCACCCAAAAAGACAAGTACACCATCTTTATAAAAATGTGTTTTGTTTCCAATCTTAAGGACCCCCGAGCCATTTTTTACGTAGACAATTTCGTATTCCGGGTGAATGTGCCAACCTGCTGTCTCACAACTGCTTTCTGCTCCGTAGCTTTCAACTTTAAAGGAAGCATTTGCATCGGGTACTATGGACTCATAGATAGGTTTCATACAACGTGAGATAGGTCTTCTCCAAGCCTTCTATCTTGATTTAATCCTTCAAGGACTAGCATTTCTTCATCGGATAATTCAAAGTCAAATAGTTCAAAATTCTCTTTTATCCTTTTGGGGGTTACCGATTTTGGGATCACTGAGACCCCTCTTTGGATCAACCATCGAAGTGCAATTTGTACGGCAGATTTATCATGCACCTTTCCTATCGCTATCAATTCTGGAATAGTCAGGACTTCACCCATCATTATAGGCCGCCACGCTTCCAACTGAATTTTGTGTTCCTTGGCAAAATGTAATAGCTGATTTTGACTGAGATGGGGATGCATTTCTACTTGATTCAGTGCGGGAACAACGTCTGCGTGTTCCATCAGATCCTTTAACTGGAGGACATTAAAATTACAAACGCCTATCGCTTTGGCCCTGCCGCTTTTATAAATGCGTTCCATAGCTTTGTAGGTTTCTTTGTATTTCGATTTTACAGGCCAATGTATCAAATACATATCAATATAATCGGTCTGAAGCGCTGCCAAGCTTTGATCAAAAGCAGCCAAGGTCTGGTCATAACCCTGTTGCGTATTCCATACTTTGGTGGTAATAAAAATGGATGCTCTTGGAACTTCACTTAGCTGTATGGCTCTCCCCACACCTTGTTCGTTTTGATAGGCAGATGCGGTATCGATTTTACAATAGCCCACTTCTAATGCAGCAGTCACGGCATTTTCAACCTCGCCATTATCTTTGGCAAAAAGAACGCCCAACCCTATTTGGGGCATCCTTATTCCATTGTTTAGCACAAAGCTTTCCTCAGTACTCATACTTTTTATAGTATCAATTTAGACATAAAACTATCAAAACGTAATAATTTTTGTCTCATAATTGAATAAAATGATATGCACTTGGAATGTTTTGATGTATTTGATATCAGCGAACCTTATTTTCTTTGTGAAAATTTTTAATCGAGCATGAAGTCTTTGCGACTTATTTTATCCAATCCACGGTATTTTGCCCCGGCTTTTGTCTTTGCCAGCCTCAACATTTGGTTTGGCACCTGGGCCATTTACATTCCTCATGTAAAAGAAAAACTGGAAATCGATAAATCCGAATTGGGGATCGCGATCTTCTTTTTGTCTTTTGGGGTGTTTACCATGTTTCCCTTGGCTTCCAAAATCATAAATCGCTTTGGGGTGGGAAAGGTCACCTGGTGGGGAGTAGTATTTTGTAGCCTTTGTGCACTACTGCCCTTGGCTGCATCCAACTATTACCTCCTTTGCGGAAGTTTGTTTTTGTTTGGGGCGTCAAACGGCTTAACAGATATCGCCATGAATACGCTGGTGACAGAGTTGGAAAAAAAGGACAATGTACAGTTTATGTCAGCGGCGCATGGATTTTTTAGTTTGGGCGGGGTCGTTGCAGGATTGAGTAGTTTTTTGATTTCGGTAATTGGAAATCCTGTGGTGCATATGGGGATTACGGTAATTGTGGTACTCCTGGTTAGTTTGTATTGTAAGGGACAGTATGTAGCGATAAAGGCTGCGCCTGTCGAGAAAGAGCCTTTTAGCCTGAAGTTGTTCAAGCCCTTATTCATTTTAGGATGTATTGGCTTTGTGAGTATGGGTAGTGAAGGTGCAATTGTAGACTGGAGCGCCTTGTTCCTCAAAGAAATTACCATGGCCCCGGAAGCATTGATAGGAGCTGGATTTTTAGGGTTTTCTACAGCGATGACCTTGGGCAGGTTTTTGGGTGATGGAATAAGTGAAAAAATAGGGTCAATACGAATTGTGGCACTAGGAGCCATCATCGCCATTTTAGGGTTTTGCAGTGTGCTAAGCGGAAATACTACGCTTGCCATCATAGGCTTTGCCCTTAATGGATTAGGGTTCTCCGTAATGGTTCCGGAGCTATTCCGTATTGGGGGTAAGGTTAAAGGGGTGGAGTCTTCTCAGGGCGTCGCTTTTATAGCAGGAACCGGGTATTCTGGCTTTTTAATAGGCCCGGTTATTCTCGGCTTTGTAGCGGAGAACTATTCCTTAAGGACCAGCTTTTGGATACTTCTTGGATGCTCAATGTTAGTGCTGTTGGCTACCCAATATCTAAGGAGAGGGGGTAATTAACGAATAAGGTTGGTACTCACTTTGAATTCTTTATTCCCTTTTGCCTTTTTTTCAATATAGGCACCTTCAGTATTGGTAAAGGTGTTGTCATAACCATTAAAGACATCCACAAATTGGATAGGCCGTTGGGTAGCACTATCCAGGATAACGCCCAGTTTTTGGTTTTGTGAAAGGCCGATATTAATGGATGCCAAAAAGAATACAAGAGCTCTTATAGACACTGCTTTCATCAATTCGTAATGCGAATGCCGTCAAAATACAGATTAAAGACTTCACCTGATTTTTTGTGATCTTTTGCTAGTTTAAGTCCTAGGGTATCCATGTAATTTTCCCAGGTGGTCGTCATAGAAGGTTCTTGCTGATTGCCTTTTCGGAACACCCATTCCCGTAGTAAAAAATCGTCCCCAAAGTAAAAATCATAAGCATCACCAGGGGTATAGCCCCCTTCATTACTATAAACTATGGTGAGTTTTTGCAGGTTTTCCTTACTTATAGGTGCTTGTTCCTTCTTGTACGCGGCGCTATAGTTCTGTTGATCCCACATTAAGTTAAAAGGAGCGAGCAGCCAGTAGCGGTCATTGACAAAACCGGCGTTCGTTTTATAAGCTACGCTATCCATGGATTTGCGGTCGTAAGTCAACGTATCGCTTCCGGAAATGTAGGTAACCTGATTGTTCTTGGTTTGCCAAACCCAACTGCGTTCAAAATGGGTAGAATCCCTATCTACATTAAAAGTAAATGCTATCTCCTTTACCTTTTCCCAATTGGCATACCCATGTGCATCTGCTATTTTTTGCGCAATTTCCTGTGCAGTGGGTGCCTTAGCTTTTTCTTCTTTTTTATCTGTTTTACAGCCCGCCATTACCAGCAGTAGTGAAAAAAAAATGTGATTGACTTTCATGTTATAAAGATACCTTCTTTTGTCCTATCTTTCCATAAGCTTCAAATCCTGATCAGTGACTTTCCTTAAACGACTGTTTCTAATCTTAATAAACCAAGCAGGAACGCCATTGGAAGGAAAGGACAGTCTTTATGATGATTGGACTGATGAAGAATTAGTAGAAAAGATTGTTGCTAAAAACGACACCCTTTTGTTCGGTGTGATATATGATCGTTATGCCAAGAGAGTGTATAATAAGTGTTATGGTTTTGCAAAATCGCAAGATGAAGCCGAAGACCTTACACAAGATGTTTTTTTGCAGTTGTTCTTAAAACTGGGAAGTTTTAAAGGCAAATCCAAATTTTCGACCTGGCTATATTCCTTTACGTATAACTTTTGTGTGAACTATGTAAACCGGAACAAACAGCGAAAATTAAGCGATAAGTCAGTGCGTCTGGAACAAACCGAGTATAAATTAACGGAAGAAGTACCGGATGAGAGTATTTATGAAATGAAAGCCAAAACCCTGGAAAGGGCATTACATGAAATTAGTGCGGAAGATAAGTCCATACTGTTACTGAAATATCAGGATGGTGCTTCAATTAAAGAGTTGGCAGAGGTCTTGGATCTAGGGGAGAGTGCCGTGAAAATGCGGTTAAAACGAGCCAAGGCAAAACTATTGGAAATCTATAACACTATGCAATAGATGGCAAACGAGTTTGATAATCCTTTTAGACAACTAAATACGGACCTTAGGGAGGTACCACCCGAATTGCGGCAACGGGTAATGAACGATGTGGCCATCGCTAAACTGATCCTTGACATGGCAGTATTGGTCACTTCAAATTATTCCTCGATACTAAAAGGACTATTCAGAACGCACCGAAGAAAATAACCCAATCACAAGAAATTAACGCAATCATGGAAAAATATAGAAAGATATTGGAAGAGAGTTTAGGAGAGATTTTCACGAGTACGGTACAGCTGTTGCCAAAGATCGTATTGGGTCTTTTAGGGCTGGTTGTCGCCTGGATATTGGTAAAAGTAATTTTGTTCGTACTAAGGCGTGTGCTCAAGGCTGCCAAAGTAGATAGGCTATCCGAAAAGATAAAGGAGGCCCGGCTTTTTGGTGACAATGAATTGAAACTGGATCTTTCGAAACTCATTCTGGGAGCCATCAAACTATTGTTGATTTTGTTGTTTGCTGTTGTTATCTCAGAAGTATTGGGATTGCAGGCAATTTCTGATGGTATTGTTTCCATTTTTGCGTACTTACCAACGCTGTTAAGTGCCTTGTTTATTTTGGTGGGAGGGTTTTACCTTGCCGCTATGGTTAAAAAGGCCACGCTGTCCCTTTTGGAATCTATGGGAGTAGGAGGCACAAAATTCATAAGCAACACGCTTTTCTACCTTATTGCTTTCTTTGTTTCTATCACCGCGTTGAATCAGGCTGGAATCGATACCCAGATCATCACAAGTAATTTCACCTTGATTTTAGGCGCATTTCTGTTTGCTATAGCACTAGGTTTCGGTTTGGGATCCAAAGAGGTTTTTTCCGATGTGCTGAAAATGTTTTATGCCCGAAAGACCTATATGGTTGGCGATGAAATAGCTATTGGCGATCTGGAAGGAACCATTGAGGCAATAGACAATATCAGTCTCACTTTAGCGACCAAGAAAGGAAAGGTGGTTATTCCTATAAAAGATGTGGTTTCACAAAGAGTTACCTTGAAATCGTAAAGAAAGCTTCCCAACCAAGAGAAGCTTATCTACTATTTTGATTTTGAAACCAGAACTTCTGCTTTTCCCTCAGGCTCTACCATGTTCTCGATAGGGAACTCTGTTCTCCTGTTTAATTCCAAAATTTCGGGTGGACAGTCCCATTTCGTTTTGCAATCATTAACGGGTCTTCTTTTACCAAAACCCTTATAGGAGAGTATCCTTTCTTTGGAAACCCCCCTGGAAACCAGGTATTCATAAGTAGATTTAGCCCGTTTCTCAGATAAAACATCATTATATTGGTGACTGCCGACAGGGTCAGTATGGGATTCTAACCGAATCGTCATGTAGGGGTAGGTTTCCAACATAAGCTGCACTACCTTATCCAATTCCCGAGCAGCATCCGGACGGATATTGCTCTTGTCAAAGTCAAAATAGATCTTGTTGAGATCTGCCAATACTTTTACATCCAAGAGAGGATTCATATACACGTCCTGAACAATTTTCTTTTGGGTCTGTGGAAGATGATTGGTATTTAAAATTACCTTTTTCTCGGGATGTGTCCTTCGGTTCAGTACCATGGTATACTCCATTCCTCTATTGATGAACATACGGTAATAACCGCGACTATCCGTTTCTACCGCCTTAATGAAATTGCCGGTGTTTTTATCGGTCAATGCAATAGCAACGGAATCCAAAGTCTTTCCGTTTACGGCGTCATATACAATACCTTCTACATATAAGGAGGGTGTAAAGTCAAAGCGGTAAATATCGTCTCCTCCTTTCCCTCCTTTCCGATTGGAACTTATAAACCCTTTTGTGCCGTCCTCATTGGAATAAAAGGCAAAATCATCTTTATCACTGTTAATTGGTTGCCCTAAATTAATAATGTCGGTTACCGCTCCTCTAGTATCCGAAACAGTGGCAAAAACATCCAGCTGACCAAAGCCCATATGGCCATCGGAAGCAAAGAATAGCTTTCCTTCATTGTTCACAAAGGGGAACATTTCATTTCCGGCCGTGTTTACCACAGGCCCTGCATTGATAGGCTCTCCAATTCCACCACGTGGGTGGATATCACAATAATAGATATCCGTACCGCCATAGCCTCCCGGACGGTCCGAAGCAAAATAGAGTTTGGTTCTGTTTGGGTTCACTGAAGGATGCCCGCTCGAGTAATGATCGGCATTCATTTTCATATTTCGGACCACCTTCCAAACACCATCTTTGCGCTCAGCTTTGTAAATTTTTAGATTGTTTCTTTTTTCTACTAACCGTTCTTCCTTATGCTTGATTTCGTGGTACCCGACCTTGTTTTCAAAAAAGTTATTTCGGGTGAAATAAATTACCGTATCATTCTTATAATCCGTTGAAAAGATTAAGGAGCTTTCATGATATTTGGAATTAATATCCCCCTCTATCTTCTGCGGTTGTATTACCTGCATTCGGTCAAAGTAGGTATCTTGTTCTACATAGTAAATATCTAACCAGGGTTGGTCATCCCATTCATATCTATCCTGCTTTTTAGCTGAAAATCGGCTGGAACTAAAATAGATACGACCATTATTGGTGATCGCTCCAAAGTCATTGTACTCAGAATTAAAGGATACCGCTTCGACTTCATAACTTTCGCGACTGTTGAATATCACTGAAGCAAGATTGCCGTCTTTAAGGAACTGTTTTAGTTTTTTGTCATTCTTGTTTAAGCGTTTGTACCGTTTTAACCATTGTAACGCTTCTTTTTGCCGGTTTACACTTTGTAAAGCCATACCATACTTGAAGTAGTAGTGTGATGGTGTTTGGGGCTCATTTATAAAACGCTCAAAGTAGGGGAGGGACTTTTCAAAATCCCGTAGGAACAAGTAGCATTCGGCAAGACGACGATAAGCATGCTCTGTATGCAATCCTTTTATGACCAGCAATTCATATTCCGGAATTGCTTTGGCATAAGCAAATTTGTTAAAAAACGCATCTGCTTTTTTCAACTGCGCAGATTGCGACAGTACAGTTGTTGTAAGCAGTAAGGCAATCCCTAAAAACGGTAGTAGTCTTGATTTCATAGTGGTCCTTTTAGAAATATCTTGGTGATTTGTAGAGATTGTTTTTTCGGATCAGCTTAGGCTCAAAAATCAAAATAACTTCATGTGTTCCTCCGGAGTATGGTCGTATTGTAGCAGTGGGTAAATCGTAGGCATAACCGATGCGAATATCCCTTGAAATTTGGTAATCCATGAAAGCCCCAAAATTGGAGGCATCATTGAATCTGTACGATGCCCCAGCCCAGAATTTCTCATAAAACAAAAAGCTGGACGTAATATCATAGGTGGCAGGAGCTCCGTTGGTGAATTTTGTGATTACTGACGGCCGGAACTTTATATCCAGGGAAAGGTCCAAAACTAGGCCACCAATAGCGTAATAACTATTCCTTTCTAAAGCCTGAAATTCACCTTCATTCAAATCGGTATTTAGGATACGAGGGGAAGAAATTCCTGCATACCACCGATCCGTGCTGAGATATAATCCGGCACCAAAATTGGGTTTCCAACTGTTAAAATTGGCGTTAAAAAAAGGATCATTCAAATCCGGATTTTGTAGTCTATAGTTGGTAAAACCCGCCTTAAGACCAAAAGAGAGTCGGGCATTAAAAGAAACCGGAATAGAATATGAAAAATCACCGTAGACATAATTTGTGCTTTCAAAGCCCAGTTTATCTGTAATGTAGGACAATCCAAGACCTACACGTTCATTATTCATTGGAGTATGAAATGAAAAGGTGCTGGTGGTCGGATTTCCCTCCAGTCCTGCCCATTGGTTCCTGTGCAATGCCGTTAAGCTCAGACCTTCTCTACTTCCTGCGTAAGCGGGGTTCACTGAGATGGTATTGAACATGTATTGGGTAAACTGTGGTAACTGCTGTGCGCTAGAATTCGCGGCAAATAGGACAAATACTCCTGCAATAAGACAACGCAAAGTTTTCATAGTGTGTTAGGTTAGGCATAACGCAATGAATACGTCACGGATTTGGGTTTTGATTCTGATACAAAGCAATAAAAACTTATTGAAAATCAGTAATTTAGCCGTTTAAACCGCCTTATTATTCGATGTGGGTAAAAAGCTTCGTTAAAGTGTTTTATTCTTGCGATCAACGTTATTTGATAGGATACGAAATAGCAAAAAGAAAAGGGCTGATTTGTACTCACCAGCCCTTTTACTATTGTTCAAAGTCGTCCTTTAGTTGGTGCCCAAATAAATGTATCCGTTGAAGGGTTCAAATTCGGGCCTTTCATTCACACTAATAATATAGTAGTAAGTCCCTGCAGGTAACATACCTGAGTTCCCGAAGGCGTTGTTTGGGGCAAAACCTCCCCAGTCGTTTTTGTAATCCGGGGACTCAAAGATCTTATCACCCCATCGATTGAATAACATAACTTTATAGGTATAATTACAGTATTCAGCACCGGATATCTCAAACATATCATTAATCCCATCTCCATTGGCAGTTACGGCACTGGATACCTCAATTTCATTACGGCCACAAGGCACACAATCACTGTTTACATTGATATAGAATTCGGCAAAATAGGAACAAGTACCACTTTGCGCACTGTAGGAGATCAAATATTCATCCACTTCCAGATTTGCAGGATCAAAGATCGTTTCCTGTAGCACTACATTGCCCTGTTGAACTTCAAATACACCTTCCGTATTAAAGGGTTCTGGTAAGTAATCCCGGAGATCAATTGCCGAATCTTCAACACAAATGTCAATAGCTATTTCCTCAAGTTGATATTGCATCACAAAAATCGTCTGTTCAAAAGTGGCAGTATTTCCACAAGAATCCGTTACTTCCCAGGTACGTACTATCATATAGTCACTGGTACTTTCGAGGAAGGTGGTATCTTCCATAAATTCCACATCGTAATTACCACAACCTCCCGTAAACGTTAACTCGGGTACTTCAGGTAGCTCCTCTCCACACATTATGGTTACTTCCTCATCAAACGAGCTGGCTACTATTGGCCCTGTGGGTTGTACTGTAATTTGTTGCGTATGCGAATTTATGTTTCCAGCACAATCTGTGGTGGTCCATGTTCTGGTCACCGTGTAGCCATCAACACAGTTGGCATCGTTACTGATTGTTTCTTCAAAACTGACAGCAACATCCGTATCGCAGTTGTCCAAAGCAGTGAGCGTAATAGCTTCCGGAACTTCATTGCACATAACTTCCATATCCTGTGGTAGTGCTTCCACAAATACAGGGGCGGTAGTATCCTGAACGGTAATGACCTGAACATGTTCAATACTGTTACCTGCACAATCTGCTGCAGTCCAGGTACGCGTAAGCGTATACCCCGTGCCACAGCCGTTTTCGTTCGTTATTTGCTCATCCAAAATGACGGTAATATTGGGGTCACAACTATCTACAGCAGTAATTGTATCCGCATTTGGAACGGCATCACAGGATACTATAACATCTCCCGGCAAGGACTCAACAAATGTTGGAGCAATGGTATCTATAACTGTGATTTCCTGTGTATGCACGCGAGTATTGCCCACGCAGTCAGTAATTGTCCATGTTCTGGTGAGGACATAGTCCAATGCACAGCCATCATCTTGTCCCGTAATGGTCTCATTATAATCCACATTAATTGCACAGGCACTGTCTGTGGTGATATCGAATACTGTCGGCAAGGTGTCACAGGCCTCTAGTGTCATGTCTCCCGGCCATCCTTCATTACCGTCATTGTCAATGATATTGACCGTTGCTGTATCATTCGACAGGATATTGACCAAGGAAGTGGAGATGCTTGTCAATATCACCTGGAAATCCTCTGTGCTTTCAATCACAATGTCATCAATGATCGGGATGGTAATGGTTTGCGTATTGGCATTGGTCCCACCAAATGTCAGTACCTGGGTAGCTACGGGTACCCCTGAATAATCTGCAGGGCTGGCAGCAGTACCATCAACGGTATAGTATTCTACGGTGAATTCGTCCTGAACCACTGCATTTAAAGAAACATCCAACGACACAGTTCCGGCATCTTCGTCAACGTCCACACTGGTTAAAGCAAATTGCACTCCTAGTGATGGGTCACCATCGTTATCATTAATGGTACCGGTACCGTCCCCGTCTAAAATGGTAATCAGGGTAGTGGAGAGGTTAGAAAGCGCAATACTTAAATCCTCGGTGTTCTCAATCACGGTATCGTCAAGGATGGTAACAGTTACAGACTGCACTTCAGTATTGTTCCCTACAAAGTTCAAA
>JANQHL010000301.1 GCA_028277085.1 Flavobacteriaceae bacterium | reverse complement strand
CAACGGAACTGAGGATGTGCTTCGGGTAAGTGATGCCGGAGGCGATCTAGATGTCCCCTTGGCCAGCCTTGGCACGGATGACCAGGACGCTACCGAGGTCAACCTTAACGGGGCGATCGACATTGATGGTGATGGTACCGCTGAGACCGACGTACAGGAAGCCCTTGAAGAGGTAGCTGTTGAGCTTGCTGCCGATGGTGATACGGACGATACCAACGAATTAAACACCGGCTTTGCCGTTGCCAACAACGGAACAGAGGATGTGCTTCGGGTAAGCGACGCCGGAGGTGATCTAGATGTCCCCTTGGCCAGCCTTGGCACCGATGACCAGGACGCTACGGAGGTCAATTTAAACGCAGCTGTGGATGTAGACGGTGATGGTACCGATGAGACGACGGTTCAGCAGGCTATTGAAGATATTGCAACGGCCATAGCGGTGCCAACTATTTATGCTACCGGAAAGGTAGCGATAGAATATGTCGGTACTCCTGGGGTAGATGCCACTAACTCTAACCTTTACGGCGCATCAGTAACCCGAGTTGACGAAGGCGACTATCAAATTACATTTGATACAGCACTTTCGGATGCAGGCTATATTATTCAATTGGTGACTTTGGATTGTGGAGGCGATTGTCCGGGAAATACTGGCCAAAATTATGATGATCCGGGGATAAGCTATTATAACCAAGCTACCACCGGGTTTAGCGTGAACATTGGAGATAGTGATAACGGAACTACTCAAAAAGACGACATTGATCTGGAATTCATGTTCACGGTGATCGTTTTACCCAACTAATCAATAACCAAACAACAGATATAAATCAAGAAAGATGAAAAAGGCATTTCTAATAGTAGTACTCGTAGTCACTACGCTAATAGCTAATGCACAGGTCGATGCAAATTCATTGATGGGGCTACCCACAGCTACCACAGCAGAGATGAATGCAGTAACCGGAGCAGCTGCAGGCCAGAGTTTATACAATACGGATGACAACGCTATCTATTATTATACTGGTGCCGTTTGGCAACGAGCTACGGACGATCAAGATGCTTCAGAAGTAAATTTGGCGACAGCAGTTGATTCTGATGGTGATACCACAAACGAAACAACAGTAGAAGAAGTTATGCAGGCCATTACTCCAATAACATCCGCCTCCGGACGTATTTTTTATCCACCATCCATTGCTATTGATGCCTCTACTAACGGGCCGGGAAGTGTTGATTTGTATCAGGAATATATCAATCAATATGCGCCAACAGTAGCCCCCTACACAGATACTTTTGTTTCAAGTAGTGGAGCACCGGGTATTCCAACTTATGGAAGGACGGAACTGTATTATTACGTAACCTTTTATGATGACTCAGTTTTTGATAATGTCTTGATTGATGCCAATGGCAATATGACCTATGATATTATTGGACAACCAGCCGATTATAATTCGTTGATCAATGTAGTGTTCGTAGTCAGATAGTAGTACCACGGCAAAAGAGATAAACCAAATCTTGAAAAAACAATTCCGAAATACTGCAATTTTATGTTTTATGTTTGTCCTTTGGGCAAGCATCTCAACGTTAAATGCGCAATTCTTATTACAAGCCCCAAGTGGAGGTGATGAAACCAACTATCGCTGGTTTGAAGCCTCTGATACAGCTACGATTTTAGCTACTGATTCTTTTTACGAAGTTACCCAGCCAGGGGTGTATTTTGCTACTTACGATGGTACATTCTGCGGTTCTAACGCAACGGGCTACTTTATTGTTACGGAATGTAGTTCTCCCGAAAATGAAGTTACCCTGGATATTACTGCAAACGTTCAGGGAAGTGCAACAGTTTCCTGGAGCCCTGCTTTGGCCGGAGATCAATTACGCCCTACTGTTACAGCAACCCAAACGGTAGAGCGCTACGTAGCAACAATAACAAAGGCGGGAAACTCCATCGCACTACCGAGGTTTACCGTGGTCTGTTTAGATCAAGCTGCGACTTTGGTGGATGATGCTGTTGTAGTAAACGAAGATGACGCTGTGGTTGTCCCCATCTATGACAATGATTCGGATCTTCCTGCAGCAGGGGATTTAACCACTACCGATCCAGCCAACGGGACGGTAACCATTGACGATAATGGAACACCCAATGACCCCACAGATGATATAGTAACCTATACCCCTGATCCGGATTACAATGGGTCGGATACCTTTGATTATACCGTGTGTAATACCTCTGGAGATTGTAGCACAGCAACCGTCACTATTGATGTACTACCTATAGTAGATGCTTTTGATGATACGGCAACCACAGATGAGGATACGGCTGTGGATATAGACATATTAGCAAATGACAATGATTTACCAAACGTTGGCACCTTAACCACTACTCCGGCTGCCAATGGAACAATAGTAGTCAATGACAACGGTACCCCAGGGGATCCATCAGATGACTCGGTTACCTATACTCCGAATACCGGATTTGTGGGCACGGATACTTTCGACTATACCATTTGTGACGGTAGTGGGAATTGCAGTACGGCGACGGTTACCGTAATCGTTAATCCTCCAGGGGTGGATTTGGATAGTGACGATGACGGCATTCTGGATAGTTTTGAAGATCTGAATACCGATAGCGACAACGATCCTACCACCAATCCTACGGATACTGACGGAGATGGTATCCCTGATTACCTGGATATCGATAGCGATGACGATGGAATCCCTGATAACGTAGAGGCACAAACTACAATAGGTTATGTTCCTCCCTCCGGTATTGATGCTAACGGAAACGGAGTAGATGATGCCTATGAAAACAACGGAAATATTGGTGTAATTCCAGAGGATACTGATGGTGATGGTATTCCGGATTATGTGGATGATGATAGCGATGATGATGGTGTACCGGATAATATCGAAGCCCATGATAATGATCAGGATGGCGTGCCGGATGTAACATTTATAGGCTCCGATAAGGACAATGATGGTCTGGATGACGCGTATGAAGGAGATACCCAGATTGACGCGGACATCAATGATGAAATAGACGATCCGTCCACAGATCTACCAGATACCGACAATGACGGTGAAGCGGATTACCGTGATACGGATGACGATGATGATGGAATAGAGACCAGAGATGAAGATTTGAATCTCGATGGCAACTATGCCAATGATGATTCGGATGGCGATGGGACCCCTAACTATTTGGATCCTGATTTAGGGCCAACTGACGATGAAATTGAAGTATTCAATGTCATTACTCCGAATGGAGATGGCATCCACGACGTACTGCGAATAGAAAACATTGAAAATTTTCCAAACAATACTGTTAAGATTTATAACCGATGGGGCGTTCTGGTATTTAAGACCAACGCCTACAACTCCTCAGGAAATGTGTTTGACGGAACCTCAGAAGGAAGGGTAACCGTAGACCGGGACAACAAACTGCCCGTAGGAACGTACTTCTATATTATTGATTATGAAGATCAGGCGGGCAATATGAAACAATTATCAGGGTACATATACATTAACAGGTAAAGTAGCAGGTGGTGAAAAAACAGTTTTTTAGGAGGAGTTTGGTTCAAAGTATAACCGTTGTGATTTTGGTGTGCTGTTGTGATGTGTTATTGGCACAGCAGGATGCCCAGTACACACAATACATGTACAACACGGTAAGCGTTAATCCGGCTTACGCAGGCTCTCGCGGGCATCTGAGCATCGCCGGGCTGTATCGTGCACAATGGGTGGGGTTGGATGGTGCCCCTGAGACACAGACATTAAACCTCCATTCACCAGTAGGCTACAGAGGTGTAGGGCTGGGCCTTTCCTTTGTCAACGAAATTATAGGCCCTACTTCTGAAACCTACTTCGATGTTGATTTTTCCTATACAATTCAGACGGGTCTTGATGGGCGATTAAGCTTTGGGTTAAAGGGAAGCGCTCAATTATTGGATATTCAATTTTCTGAATTGAACCAGGACCTTGGTCAGGGACCGGACCCTACCTTGCAACAAAATATCGACAATCGATTTTCGCCTAATGTTGGTGCAGGAGTTTACTATCACACAGAACGGTTTTATGCAGGTCTTTCGGTACCTCGAATTCTGGAAACCGAACATTTTGAAGAATCTTCCCTTTCTACCGCCAAGGAGCGAATGAATTGGTATTTTATTACGGGTTATGTTTGGGATCTTAATCCATTTCTTAAATTCAAACCTGCCTTATTGACCAAATTGGTCCAGGGGGCGCCTTTACAAGTAGATGTTTCCGCAAATTTTATGTTTAATGAGCGGTTCATAGCAGGCGCAGCCTACCGTTGGGATGCCGCTTTTAGCGGAATGTTCGGATTCCATCTTTCCGATCAATTTCTAATTGGTTTGGCGTATGATCGTGAAATTACTGATTTGGGGGCGACTACCTTTAATGATGGTTCTTTTGAGATTATTCTCCGCTATGATTTTATTCGAACCGTGGGGAATCTAAAATCTCCAAGGTTCTTCTAACCAATTGCTTCTTTTGCTTTTCAATTACTACTTGACCGAGATTGTCAGGTAAAGAGATTATTTTTGTAGTCTATGGAAGAAAAGGTGATTTTGGTTGACGAAAATGATCGACAAATCGGGTTGATGGCTAAAATGGAAGCCCATGAAAAAGCAGTTTTGCATCGGGCTTTCTCTGTTTTTCTGATGAACGATGCCGGGCAAATCATGCTACAGCAAAGGGCTGCAAATAAATACCATTCGCCATTGTTATGGACGAATACCTGCTGTAGTCATCAACGTAATGGAGAGACTAATTTAGCGGCTGGGAAGCGAAGATTGTGGGAAGAGATGGGAATCGAAGCAGAACTGCAGGAGGTTTTTTCTTTTATCTACAAAGCCCCCTTTGACAACGGACTAACGGAACACGAATACGACCATGTCATGTTGGGTAGGTATAATGGAACACCCGAAATTAATCCGGAGGAAGTGGCGGATTGGAAATGGATGACACCTAAAGCAATCCAGGAGGATATTGCCCAAAACCCACAGTCCTACACAGCATGGTTTAAAATTATTTTTGAAAAATTCTATAATTATTTATTAGAATATTTAGAAGATGAGGGTAAAAGTAAGTAGAAAGGCGCACTTTAATGCCGCGCATAGGTTGTATCGTCCCGATTGGAGTTTTGAAAAAAATGATGCGGTTTTTGGTAAATGCAATAATCCCAGATATCATGGACATAACTACGATTTAATTGTTAGTGTCACTGGCGAGATTGATTTGGAAACCGGTTATGTTATGGACATGAAACAGCTTAAGGATTTGATTAAGTCGGAGGTAGAGGATGCACTGGATCATAAAAACCTTAATATAGAGGTTCCGGAGTTTAAGGCGTTGAACCCCACGGCGGAAAATATAGCTGTAGTTATTTTTAATAAACTGAGACCTCATATTGATGCGTCGAAAGAATTGGAGATTGTGTTGTATGAGACTCCAAGAAACTTCGTTACTTACTCAGGTTAAATTCACAGTCGCATGTTGTATCCTCTAAAATTTGACCCCATAATGAAAGATCGTCTATGGGGCGGGAGCAAACTAAAAGAATTGTTTCAAAAACCCAGTGAAACCAATACTACTGGAGAAAGTTGGGAACTTTCTGGGGTTTCCGGAAATGTTTCTGTTGTAAGCAATGGTTTCTTAGTTGGAAAGACGTTGAATGAGCTGATTTCCGAATACGGAGCCACCCTTCTAGGGAATCAGGTACTAGCTCGTTTTGGGCAAGAATTTCCTGTACTTATCAAATTCATAGATGCTAAACAGGATCTGTCCATTCAATTGCACCCTAATGACCAACTGGCAAAGGAACGGCATGAGTGTTTTGGTAAAACGGAAATGTGGTACATTATGGATGCGGATCCCGGAGCAAATCTAGTTGTCGGGTTCAACAAAACGGTGGATAAAGCTGAGTATACCGCTAGTTTGGAAAACAATACTCTCCTGGAACTACTGAATTATGAGCCGGTAAGTGAGGGGGACACTTTTTTCATAAACACCGGTAAAATCCATGCTATAGGGGCCGGTGTACTACTAGCAGAGATCCAGCAGACTTCGGATGTTACATATCGGGTTTTTGACTTTAACCGTAGGGATAAGGATGGGAATTTGCGGGAATTACATACGGACCTGGCGTTGGATGCAATAGATTATGAAAAGAAAGATGATTTCAAAATTGATTATTCCCAGGCAACGGATACATTAAATCCAATGGTAGACTGCTCCTATTTTACAACCAATTTTTTAAATCTCACTACGGACTTTTTTCAAGACCTTTCGGACCGGGATAGTTTCACAATTTACCTATGTGTAGCCGGTAACGCTCTTATTACCAATGATTGGGGAACTGTTGAATTAAAAAAGGGGGAGACTATTCTGGTGGCCGCAGCCAGTTCAAAAATCGCTATTGGGGCATCTGAAGCAAAAATTTTGGAAGTTACTATATAATCGTAATTTTAGGTAAAATTTTCACAATGGCCAGTATTCGCGATTTAAAAAAGGACATCAACTTTGTGCTAGGGGACATTATTGAAGCGGTTTATCAGTGGGAAGCCGCAACTAATAATGAAAATTCTAATGAAGGTACAGTAATAATAGACAAATCGATTGCCGCTTTTGATGAACTCATGGATAAGGTCCATCAAAATTCAGTGCCAGATAAAAAGGCGCATTTTAAAGCGATCCGTGCGGACTTAGAAGAAAAGGCTACAGCTCTTGTTCAAGATTTGAACAATCTCAACTAGTCGGTCATTCTTCGCTTCTTTTTAAATAGTTTCCCAATGCCTTTCCGTATTTTGAATTGGCTACTTCTTCTGATAAAATTCCGTGAATAGAGTCCAAGTATATCGGATTGGCCTCCATCCCATCTGTTAGGGCAATATAAGGCGTAACATGAGAATTGGGATGCGTAAGTCCAAAGTTAAGCAAGTAGCGATATCTGCCAACAAAGTTACGTTCTGCTAATACCTCAATAGAATCCACTTTTAGGGAATCTGTTTCGGAAAAAGCAGCTTGTGCCAACTCCAGGTCGCGCTTGTTAAAATCGTTTATCATTTGCAAATACTCCGCATATTCCTTGTGGCTCTTGGAACCATTTATTTTTGCTTGCGTTTCAAACTGGTCCCATGTAGAGTTTATGATGATCTCTCCAGGCTCACCAAAAAAAGTGATATGGTCGTTTATAGTTTTGTCGTGCGCTTTTTTCAGGTAGAGATAAAAGAGTTCCGGACTTTCAAGCCGCTGTTCGAATGAAAAAATACCATCACCTCTTAAGGCCAGCGAATCTACAGTAACAAGAACGGAATCCTCAACATGCTGAAGGTAAAGTACTCCCTTTTTAAGCCCATCAATATTCCCTGAGACCTGCATAAGGTCATCGGTCTTTTTCGCACACGACAATACTAGAATGAAACAGGAAAGCACCCCAATTACTTGCTTCATAGTCGGATTTAAAGCGCAAATATCGAAAATTCCAACCATTTTCTAAGGTAGCATGAAATAAATAGCTACCTGGAACGGAAAGGCAATAACTTCTTTTCTTCCAAAAAACTATACCTGGGATGCCACTTCCATCAGTAAAGCACAGAGGTAAGCTCCTGCGGTTCCTACAACATAACCGAATACCGCCAAAAGAATTCCGACTGAAGTCAACGAAGGATGAAACTCTGCGGCTACAACCGGAGCCGATGCTGCACCACCCACATTGGCCTGACTACCTACAGCCAGAAAAAAGTAGGGGGCTTTGATTAGTTTTGCTACCAATATAAGCAAGCCGGCATGAATGCCAATCCAAATTAGGCCAACGGCCAAAAGTCCTGGATTTTCGAAAATTTTGCTTAAATCCATCTTCATACCAATAGTAGCCACTAAGACATAAATAAACACTCCTCCAATTTTACTTGCTCCGGCGCCTTCATAGTATTTCGCTTTTGTAAAAGATAGTGATACCCCCACAATCGTAGCCATCACTACCATCCATAAAAATTTGGATCCTAAGGACGACAGAACTTTTTCTTTATCCCGGATCACTTCGAAATTGTTTTTTAAAAATTCCGAAAAATGGTACCCAAAAAAGTGTGCAATACTCACCCCTAAAAAAGCAAAAAAGAGGAGCATTATGTAATCGCGCAAGGAGGGTATTCTTGAAATTTTTTCTGTGTATTCCGATACTTTTTGTTTTAGGGCTTCTATGGAAGAAGTATCCGCCTTTAACCAGGCATCTATTCGCTTGGTTTTCCCAATTCCCAGTAATAAAATTGCCATCCATACATTAGCCATGACAACATCAACAAGTACCATGTTACCAAATTTCTCAGGGTTGTATTGAAATACCTCCAACATGGCCGCCTGGTTAGCACCACCGCCTATCCAACTCCCTGCAATAGTCGCCAGGCCCCTCCAAACCGCGTCAAAGTCTGCCCCGCCAACGGTCTCCGGTGAAAAAATGGAAACAAGCAGGATAGCCAGAGGTCCTCCTATAACGATTCCTGCCGTACCGGTGATAAACATGATCAAGGCTTTGGAGCCCAGGTTGGCAATGGCTTTAAGGTCAATACTTAAGGTCATTAAGATTAAAGCGGCGGGCAAAAGGTATCGACTTGCCACATAGTACAGGTTAGAACTTTCTTCTTCTACAAGGCCTGTACTGGTAAAAACAGAAGGGAGTAAATAACACATTAACACCGTGGGAATAACGGTGTAAAACTTTTTCCAAAATCCTGTTTTGAGGGAGGAGGTGTAAAAAACAAAACCTAAGCAGAGTGCCAGAAGGCCAAAGATGACAGTGTCATCGGTGAGCGGTAGTTGGTTCATATATCAATATGCTATATGCTCAAATATAGCAAAAACCGTCTCCTTAAATATTCAGCCAGTAAGTGAATTTTAGGTTGATAGATCGATTTCGGGGCATAAATGTATTCACAAAATAGTTGTCGTTATACACAATAAATAAGTCGGAGAGCGGAGCAAAACGCCATTGTAAACGGGAATTGACACCTACATTATCCCGTTGATTACTGTATTGGATAAGCGTTGACCAAAAAACCGATTTGCTAAAGGTAATGGTCGCCCTTGGGCTCACAAGCCAGATATCTGCCGTGGAAAAAGGTTCTGGAAGCTCAATATGGTCATATTGCATATCCAGACCTAACTCGATTTTGGGCTGAAACCGAAGCCTGAAACCGCTTTCCACGGACCATCGTTCCCCGTTGAAGAAGTCCCCGTAACTTGGTTCAAACCGATAGGAGAATAGCTTTCGCTGATCGGATTGAAACTCCAGTTCAACCCTGTTAAAGTGATAGCCCGTATTGGCCGGCAGGGGAATAGCATCCTCTTTTCCGGTAGGTTCAAATTCATCAGTTAAAAGAACAAAGCGTTTTAGAAAGCGTATTTGCAGTTGCTCCAGGGTTTTGAATTCTGCGGATCCCTCCACAGAAAGGTCGTAATCGGAATATAGAAAATCCAGATTTTGACGCCAGGTGACCACATTAAAGAGTTGCAATTGATAGCGGTTTATTTTTCCCTTTTTAGGCCAGTAACGGCCTTCCAAAATGTTAGCCACCTTAAAAATGTCCTTCCTTGGGATAAACCCAAGATCTGAATTGAATTCCTCATCAATGGATACCACATCTACGATTGCAGAGAGATTACGAGTATTCTTTCCAAGGTTGAACCCAAGTGAATAATTACCTTCATCATCATTAGGCTGGAATGACTTATGCGCATAGAATTTACCTGTCCAGCTGTTATCTGCAGATGCCAAAATGTAATCCAAACCCACTACACGATTATATTCTTCCTCTTCAGGTAGAAAGTCCCCTGCATTGATGGCCTGTCTGTTGATAAAGAAAAAACCGAGATTGGAGCGGGAGAACATTTTCTGTTGTAGTGCAAGCATCATGTTGTTGTTTGATGCTATTTCATTTGAAGCATCCTCCTCCGTTTGTATGTTAAGAAATCCCAGCCTTAGATTCCGATTTATTTTGCCACTCAACCGTAACCCACCAATAATTCGATTTTCTATGGTGTTGCCAGCAGTATCTTCTGCAATACCAATACGTCTGGAGAAGAATGGGTTAGCATCACGACCCCCGCCAAAATTCCCAAAAAGGTCGTTATTGTCTATAAAGAACTGCCTTCGTTCAGGCAAAGCAATTTCAAAACGTGTAAGATTGGTAATAAAATTGTCCACCTCAACAGTGGAAAAGTCGGGATTCACTGTAAGATCTAGATTTAGGCTATTCCCAATGGACACTTTTGCATCGGCTCCGACTTTAAAATTGCTAAGATCTTGGTCGTTTTCATAATCCCTGGCTGCTATTCCGTTGATATATGGGATCAGGGCTAGTGGAGTCCTCGACTTTCCCAGTCCTTTTTCGAATATCATATCCCCCATAAAAGCAAGACTAAAAATGGGTTGGTTCTGAGGGATATTTATCCATGTAGTACGCTCATTGGTCTGCATATCCAGACGATAACTGTTAAAACGAAATTTGGTCTCCCCTTCTTTGAATTTAAGCGAGGTGAGCGGGATGGCCATTTCTGCGGTAAAATGATCATCATAAATTTTAGCATCGCCCCGCCATTTGACGTCCCAGGAGGTGGTAAAATCGCTACCATCCAATCCGCCATTTGCAATAAGGCCCTCCCTTCGTACACCAAACGGATTGATCCCGAACAAAAAAGCGGTATTACCGTCATTAAAAGTGTCAAAGACCAATGTAATTTGATCAATTCCTCCTCCCCTAAAGTCACGTTGTAAAGAGCGGGTATTATAATGGGGGCCTGCAGCGTTTCCTTTTATTGCAATGAATAGCGTAGTCGCATTGTAGACCATTTTGATTTCGGTCTGTTGAATGGCCATAACAGAATCTACAGGAAAATATTGATGAAAGTTTGTTGGTCCTTCAGCATCTTGCCAAACAGGTTCATCTAAGATCCCATCGGGTTGTATAACAGCATCCACATATTTTACAATAAAGGAAGTGTTGGCGCTTTGCGCTGAGGCTAACTGCAGAAATAGGACAAAGAATAGGGCGAAGTAATTTTTCCCCATTAAATAGTTTTCGAATTAGTCGGCGCTAAAATACTACGAAGCGACGTTAAAAAAATCCCAAATTCCGGTTGCAAAAGTATGGTCAAGGTTAAGGAAGAACCCCTATTAAATATTTAACCAGTAGGTCAATTTCAAATTGATAGAACGGTTTCTAGGCATAAAATTGTTAACGAAATAGTTGTCATTATACACGATGAACAAATCGGATAACGGTGCAAAACGCCATTGCAGCCTGGAATTGATCCCCAAATTATCACTTTGGTTGCCGTACTGGATAAGTGTGGTCCAAAAAATAGATTTGTTAAAGGTTATTTCCACTCTTGGACTTACCAACCATATGTCTGCACTTGGAAAGGGTTCAGGCAGGTTAATCCCATTATAATTAAGGTTAAATGAAAGTAAGACCTTGGGTTGTAGACGAAGGGTTGCTGATCCTTCAAAGGTACTTCGGGTCCCATTAAAGAATTCCCCATAACCGACTTCCATATCAAAAGAAAACACCCTCCTTCGATCCGATTCAAAACCAATCTCCCCCGATAGGTAATGATACCCAAGATCTCCGGGTAGTTCAACGGCACCATCGGTATCTGTTGGGTCAAAAGGGTCCACCAAAAAAGTATAACGGTCAAACACACGCACGCCTATTTCTTCTTGTCCCTGAAATTGCGCATCCCACGAATAAAAAAAAGTGTAGTCGGTGTTTTGGTAATCCAGTGTCGGTCTAAAAATCGCGTTGGGCCCGAATCGGAAACCATGCCTGATAAGCTTACTGTCCTCGGGCCAAAAATTATATTCTACATAAGGTCGTAGGGCAATAATGTCTTTTCTACGGATGAATCCCAGGTCCGATCTGTAATCATTACCCACATAACTACTTCTAAAACCCAAGTTCAGGTTTTTGGTAAAATATTCAAGGTTTGCACCGGCGGCATCATCAGCACTACCTATCTGTGAAGCAAATGATTTGTGATAAAAGAACTTACCTACCCAGGTATTATCTACAGAGGCCAGGTTATAATCAACCCCAACAACACGGTTGTATCTATCCGTTGGGTCGAGAAACTCGTAATCCCCAAAGGTCTCCCTGTTGATGAAGAGAAAACTCACATTTGATCTTGAAAACAACTTCTTCTGAAGGGCGACGACGGTATTGTTGTTGCTGGTGATTTCATTTTCTTCATCTGCTTCGGTCTGTATATTCAAAACCCCTAAGCGCCAATCTTCATTGAGTTTGCCGCTCAAACGAAAGCCGGCTATTATTGGATTTTCAATAGTTTCATCGTCCGCGTTTTGCGCAATTCCGATTCTTCGGGAAAAGAACGGATTGGCATCACGTTCACTTCCAAAGGTTCCGAAAAGGTCAACATTGTCTATGAAAAACTGTCTCCGTTCTGGTAACGCGATGGCAAACCTTGTAGTATTGATGATGAGATTGTCAACTTCAACGTTGGAAAAATCTGGATTTACGGTAATATCCAAATTCATTCCATTTCCTATGGCAATTTTAGCATCGCCTCCTACTTTTACCGTATTTTCAGAAGTGTTGTTTTCAAAATCCCGTAGCGAGATACCATTGACATAAGGGATAAGCGCAAAGGGTGTTCTGGATTTTCCCAATGGTTTTTCAAAGACCATGTCCCCCATGAATGCCAAATTGAAGATAAACTGGTTTTGGGGTATTTGCATCCAGGTACTACTTTCATTGGATTGCACATCAAATCTATAGCTATTAAAACGCCATTTGGTCTCACCTTGCTTAAACTTGAACGAAGTCAGTGGAATGGCCCATTCAGACACATAGTAGTTGTCATACATCTTAGTTTCCCCCCTCCATTTTACATCCCAGGAGGTGGTAAAACCACTAAGGGTTGTTCCTCCGTTGGAAACTAAAGCCTCGCGCCGCACCCCATAGGGATTTGTCCCGAATAAGAAGGCATTTGTTCCGTCATTGAAGGTATCGAACATTAAGGTGATATTATCGCTACCACCCGCCCTAAAATCGCGTTGCAAGGAGGGAACTACGTAATCGTTACCAGCGGCATAAACGGTAATTCCCACATACAACGTAGTTTCGTCATATACCATCTTAATGTCGGTCTGTTGTTTAGCCAGTATGGAATCAGTAGGAAAGTATTGATAAAATTCCCGGGCACTTTCAGAAGTTTGCCAAGCACTTTCATCAAGTGTACCATTTAAAGTTATAGTTTCATTGATGTACTTGACGACAAAAGACTTTTCCTGTACCTGGGCATTCAAACAAAAAATGGAAAAAAGTAAATAGAGAAGATATACAGCGTAACTTCTTGCCATTGGCATGTTTGAATTAGTCGGCCAAAGTTAAGTCAGGCTGGCGTTAAAAAAATCCTAAAACCTCAGACTTCTTTATCGGGCTTTTTTTTGGGGTTTCTACCGGCCGCTTTAAGACTTTTCATTAGGATCCATTCAATCTGCCCATTGGTGCTGCGAAACTCGTCGGCTGCCCATTTTTCAATTGCTTTGAGCATTTCTTCATCAATACGCAGTGCAAATCCTTTTTTCTTACTCATTCCTCTGAATAAATTCGTAAAGTGTTTCAACCAATTCCCGGGATAAGGGAAAACTAGGATCGGTGTAAGAGCGTTGGTTTTCTTGGAAATCATTCACTGTTTTAAGGGTATGACTCATGTTCGGAATAATTGCGATCTGAGCGTTTGGCATGGCCTGTTTTAATAGCTCCGCATCTTCCTCCTTGACCTGAATATCCGCATCACCATTAACAATGAGCACAGGGAGTGCTAGTTTTTTAATTTCCATAACAGGGTCAAGGCGTATCCATTCCTTTAAGTAGGA
This sequence comes from Flavobacteriaceae bacterium, assembly GCA_028277085.1. Taxonomy (GTDB): domain Bacteria; phylum Bacteroidota; class Bacteroidia; order Flavobacteriales; family Flavobacteriaceae; genus Croceivirga. The sequence goes on along the minus strand of JANQHL010000301.1, from coordinate 2,505 downwards.
TTGATTTTGCGATGCAAAAATGGAGACCAAAAAAGGATGAACCTCCAAAATAGTATCTGTTTCCATCAGTTCCTGTACGTGTTGAGCAGCTACTTTCCCGAGATCCTCATTTTGTTCGGTGATCTGTCGTATCAAAGTTTTATCTATGGTGGTCCCGGGGCCTGCCAATGATACGTAAGAGCGTATTTCATTGCCAACGGCTAACATTCCCACTAAGGATCCCTGGCTATGTCCAATGATATGGATCCCGTTAAATCGTTCATCATCGTCAAAGTGGTGGATCGCTACCTTTGCATCCTCAGCTAAATCATACAAAGAAGGATCTTTCATTTTGGCAAGGTTTTCTTTAGTTGCAGTACGTTTGTCGTAACGATAAAAGGCGATTCCTCTGTTATTTAGGCTATCGGCCAATGACTTAATATGATTGGTGTTTAGCATGGGAGCTTGATTCCCGTTTCTGTCCCCATTTCCCGAACCGTGTATAAAAAGTACTAAAGGTACTTTTTGGTGGGTTTTAGGGAACGATAACGTTCCCGGAAGTACAATTTCCCCATTTTTTAAAAGAATCTCTTCCTCCTGTATTCCCTGTGAATAGAGTCCAATAGGCATCCAGATCAGGAATACTAACAGTTTTCTCACCTTCTATTAGTTTTTATTGCGTTCAAATACGACACGAGGGAGGTTCTCGGCAATATGTATGGCTCGCCATCCCTGTCTTCCGTGTTCGTTAAGGACATCCTCTAATCGTTGATCATTTTTAGAGAGGCCCATTTTCCAACTAACTACTTTATATTCTATCATGTGAATTGAAATATTTCTGAATTACCCTTGCAGCTTCCTCTGCTTTTTGGGTACCAATCAATAGCCGTTTATCGTTCTTCAATACTATTTGAATACCCTCATTCCCTTTAACGTTTAGCGCTTTTCCTTTTGCTCCAAAACGATATCCCCATCCCCCGTATTCCAGGATAGGCTTGTACTTTCTTATGTTGCAAGTGGTCATGGCTTCCCACTGAATTAACTTCATTCTAAACTGAAAAGGGTAAAAGCGGTAGGAAATACCCCGTTTATCGATTGAAGTTTCCAGCTTTAGTAGGAAGAGTAGCAAGGTGACAAGGACCATGGTTGTTACGACCACAAGCTGTGCAATACTGTCATTGGCGGTAACATTTCCGACGTTTTCCTTCAACATAAACCAGGTGTAGCAAGCATACCCCAGACCCCCCCATAAAAGGAACTTGATGAGATAAAGCCACCATTGATTAAATCGCTGTATTTCGGAGAAAACCCGCATTCTAATGGTTCAACGTTCCCGTATTAACAATGGGAGCCGCATCCCGGTCGGAGCATAGGACTACCATCAGATTACTCACCATGGCTGCTTTTCTTTCCTCATCTAATTCTACAACTTCTTTCTGATTTAACTCCTCCAACGCCATCTCTACCATACTAACAGCGCCTTCTACAATTTTATGTCGGGCCGCAACAATGGCAGTAGCTTGTTGTCGTTTCAGCATAGCATTGGCAATTTCCTGAGCATAGGCGAGATAGCCTATCCTGGCTTCCAGCACTTCTATACCGGCCATTTCCAGCCGATCCTGAATTTCCTTTTCCAGGGCTTCACTTACCTCATTTACACTGGAACGTAAAGTAATATCCTCTTCGATACCCTCATCGGCAAAGTTATCATAGGGATACATACTTGCTAATTTTCGCACCGCAGCATCGGTTTGTACGCGAACAAAGTTTTTATAATCGTCCACATCAAAAGCCGCCTTATAAGTGTCGGTAACCCGCCATACCAGGATAGTGCTTATCATAACTGGGTTACCCAATTTATCATTCACTTTCAAACGTTCACTATCAAAATTACTGGCTCTAAGGGATATTTTTCGTTTGGAATACAGGGGGTTCACCCAAAAAAGCCCATTGTTCTTGATAGTACCCACATATTTTCCAAAAAGCAGGAGTACCCTGGAACTATTTGGATTGACCAACACCAAGCCTAGAAAAAGAATAACCCCAGTAAAAATCGCAATAGCGTACAAAGGGGATTCGGTATTCACAATCATCGCAACTCCTCCGATGATTAAGATGAGGCATAAAAACAGCATTAAGTAACCGTTTATTGGACTAATATTTTTTTCGTGTGTCATTGTTGATTATTTGATATTAAAATGATATCATAAATATATTATTTTAAATTGAACCTCGCAAATATAGGTGTTAGCAGATTTTCTAAAGGGAATCATTTGGATGAATCTGGCTTTACTTTAAAAATGGGGCCTTACGGGAATGGATATTTGCGCGAAAAGCGCCGCTGACCTTATCCCACGGAAACAAAACAAATCAAGGAGGGCACTGTGCTTATTCGTAAAGGTATGAGCTGTGATGAGAAAGTGCCACCAAGGCATTGGGTGCCAACTTTAGGGAAATTCCAGGGGTTTACAGATGGCATTGATTAAAAAAGGAGTTTTTGAAACCCCAGCACCCTATTCCTTAACG
>JANQHL010000291.1 GCA_028277085.1 Flavobacteriaceae bacterium | reverse complement strand
ACCTCCCGATATCGCTACATAATCACTTCCTGCCGTGGCACTGCCATCGGCCGTGTTGACCGTAAAGTCAATATCCCCTACGGCATTGCCTCCACCGTCTACACTTACCGTAAATACAAAGTTGGTGGTTCCCCCGTCGCCTTCGTCTTCGGTCACATTGTCTATGGAAATAGTTTGCCCAAAACCGTAAAACCCAAAACCGAGAAGTAGGAATAAAAGAAGGAAGTATGGCTTAGATTCTTGTTGAAAAGAACCAAAATTCGCTAAGCAGGATAACACTTGTGTTATAGGATTTTTTACCAAAACCACTTTATTCTCGTTAGTATTTGGGGAAGGCCAATATTACTAAAAAAACACGGCTCTGACCAAGATTAAAGATTAAATCCAAGATTCTTGGGATAAAGTGTCCCAATTGCAAAAAAACAGTGTTTAAACTACTTGTGCTGAACTAGTTTCTACGGAAGCATCAATCTTTTTGACCAAGCCTTGCAGCACTTTTCCCGGCCCTACTTCTATAAAGTCTGAGGCGCCGTCAGCCACCATATTTTGCACACTCTGGGTCCATTTTACCGGAGCGGTGAGTTGGGCGATCAGGTTGGCCTTTATTTCTTCAGGATCGCTAACCGCAGTGGTAGGTACATTTTGATATACAGGGCAGCTCGGATTTTTAAAATCAGTTTGCTCAATAGCTGCTGCCAGTTCTTCTCTTGCAGGTTCCATTAGGGGCGAATGAAAAGCACCTCCTACCGGCAATACTAGCGCCCTTCTTGCCCCGGCTCCTTTTAATTTTTCACATGCCTCGTTTACCGCTTCCACCTCTCCTGAAATGACCAATTGACCAGGGCAGTTGTAGTTTGCCGGAACTACAATCCCTTCAACTTCTTCACATATCTTTTCTGCCACAGCATCTTCCAATCCCAGGACGGCAGCCATTGTACTCGGTTGCAATTCGCAGGCTTTCTGCATCGCCATCGCCCGTTGGGAAACCAATCTAAGGCCATCTTCAAATTCCAAGGTTCCATTGGCGACCAAAGCGGAAAATTCCCCAAGGGAATGGCCCGCCACCATATCTGGCTGAAGGGCATCTCCCATTACTTTTCCCAAAATAACCGAATGCAAGAAGATTGCAGGTTGGGTAACCTTGGTCTGTCTCAAGTCCTCGGCGGTGCCTTCAAACATGATATCGGTAATGGAAAAACCAAGAATATTATTGGCGTTTTCAAAGAGCTCTTGTGCCAGGGGGTACTGTTCGTATACATCCAAACCCATACCCACAAATTGCGCTCCCTGTCCCGGAAAAATATATGCCTTCATAATTAAAAAGTTCGATTTGGCAAATATAGAAAAAGGGATGAACTGTACTTTCTTTACCGGCAGTTTATTTGAACCAACTGCTATATTTCACATAGTTGTTTGCAATACGATCTATCTCTCCGGAACTCAGTTTCGGACTAACTTCTTTCAGTTTTTTGGCGGGCATTCCGGCATAGATTGTACCGGAAGGCACATGGGTGCCTTGCGTTACCACCGCTCCGGCGGCAATGATAGCATTGGATTCCACCACGCAATCATCCATTACAATTGCCCCCATGCCGATGAGCACATTGTCATGGATGGTGCAGCCATGCACAATAGCATTATGCCCGATCGACACATTGTTGCCAATGGTGGTCGGGAACTTCTGATAGGTACAATGGATGACTGCTCCATCCTGAACATTCACTTTATTGCCCATTTTAATGAAGTGAACATCCCCACGTATTACAGCATTGAACCAAACGCTACATTGATCTCCCATAGTTACTTCTCCGACAATTGTTGCATTTTGGGCAATAAAGCAATCTTCCCCTAATTGCGGGGATTTTCCATTTACGGCATGTAGTATCATTATAAATAAATTAGTTTACGGATCTGATTATTGAAAATAGGAAAGTAAGTCGGCCTTTCGGGTGGCAGACACCGAAAGTTCCTTGCCATTATTTAAGAGAACGCTTCCCCCCTTTCCCTTTTTATATTGTGCAATTTCATTGAGATTCACCAGATAGGACTTGTGGATACGAACAAATGGAAAATCCTGCAATAATTCCTCAAAACGTTTTAATGTTTTGCTCACCAGGATTTTTCGTTCTTTCAGATGAATCTCCGTATAATTATCATCTGCTTTGCAATAGTAGATATCTGTTACCTCCAAGACCTTAAAACCATCTTGTTGCGGTATGGTAATCTTACCTTCCACTTTGGCAAAGTTAGAATGCAATAGCTTACCTTCCAATGCATTCTCGCGTTGTTTGATAGTAACCACATGCTGCACTCCCTTGATCAATTCGTCAATATTTATGGGCTTCATCAAATAATAAGCCGCATGACTGTTGAGTGCATCCAACGCATAATGATCATAGGCCGTTACAAAAATGGTTTCAAAGGTTCTATCCGGCACCTTTTCCAGCAAATCAAATGCATTTCCAAAGGGCATTTCCACATCTAAAAAAACAAGATCCAACGACTCTTTTGCTATTAATTCCAGTCCTTCCTGTATGCTAGCAGCCTCTCCAAGTAATTCTACTTCCTGGCAGTATTTGGCAAGATACTCCCGAAGAATTTCCCTGCTATTCGCCTCATCTTCTACTATGATTGCCTTAAGTTTCATTAGTCTTTTTTAAGTTTAAGTACCACTTTAGTGCCTACTCCCTTGTCATCAAGGTCGGAAATTGTAACATCCACCTTGTTTTCGTGCATCGTATTCAAAATGGCAATACGCTTTTTGATATTCCCCATGCCTTTGGACTTTTGTTTCTTCTGGTGCTGGGTTTTTAAAGCGGCCGACTTTTTTCTGCCAATACCATTATCTGCTACGGTTATTTGCAGCAAGTGCTGCCCGACTTGTGCGACAGTGATCCGCAACATCCCTTTTTCCTCTTTATAGCGCAAACCATGCCAAATGGCATTCTCCACATAGGGTTGCAAAAGCATCGGGGGGATTTCAAACGCATCTACCTGGACATTGTCCGCCACTTCGATCTTGTAATCAAACTTTTCCGGGAAACGGGAGTGTTCTAGTTTCACATACAGCCGTAACAGTTCCAGTTCTTTTGCAAAGGGAATAAAATCTTCTTCCGAGTTCTCCAATACATTGCGCATCAGTACCGAAAAATCACTCAAAAACCGGTTAGCGCTTCGCTCGTCATTTTTAGCAATATAACTGTTCACAGAATTCAAGGCATTAAAAATAAAATGCGGGTTCATCTGAGAACGTAATGATTTTAAGGCGAGCAGGTTGTTAGCCAATTTTTGCTTTTGATTGCTGCGATAGAACAGCAATGCTGTGAGTGCCAACAATCCCATGCCGAAGACCAGGGAATAGATCAGCCATTTCTGACGTTTATTGCGTTCCCCAATCAATTCTTGTTCTGTTAAGGCCAGGCTGTATTTACTTTGGCTTAGTTCCCGTTCCTGTTCCAGGGTAGTAATACGGTTTTGCTTTCTGGCAATATCCAGGTTCAAACGGGCTAATCTCGAAATCTCCTGTTCCTTACGGATATACAGACTATCGACCAAGGTTACATAGGCCTGATAATTCTCATAGGCCCTGGTAAAATCGCCTTTGGACTCATAGACCTCAGAAAGTTCACGGGTAGCATCTTTTTGCACGACCAGGTCGTCTTCGTTATCTGCTTCCACGATACTTTTTTGCAGGTAAGGTATGGCCTCATCAAGTCTTGACTGCGCGATGTAGGCCTGAGCGATCTTGTAATTGATGCGTTGTGACGTTATGGAATCTGTTCCAATACTCCCTTTTTCCTTGGCAACCGCCTTCTCCAGAAGTTGCTGAATTTGGTCCAGACTCTTTTTTCGTAACGTAATTTCATCCTGGTATCGGCTGGAACGGTTATAAAAATCTGCCACTTTCTCGTTTTCCTCAATGGCCCGTTGCGGGGCTTGCTGTTGCGATAACTGCAAGGCATTATCGAAATACCCCTGTGCTTCAATTCTTCGATCCACACTCGCGTAGGTCTCCGCAATTTTAGAGTTAATATCGATCACTTTAGCCGAAACTTGATTTTTTTGCGCCACCTTTAATCCTTCCTTGTAGTAGTCCAGTGCCAGTTCGGTGTTACTGAGTCCTTTGTTGGCATCTCCCAGGCCTTCAAGCAATGCAATCCGCTGTAACGGCTCAAGGCGTTTTAGTTGCAATAATTCGGAAAGCTCTTTCGCTGCCTCCTCATAATTACGATTCGCCAGGTACGCCTGGGCTAAGATGAGGCTTGCTTTAATCGTCTTTCTCGCTTTTTGGGCATCCTGAAGATTCGTAATGGCCAGATCGTATTGCTGGTGGTACAAATACACTTCCCCCAATACTGTTAATGAACGGGCCAGTTGGGTCTTATCGCCGTTCGCTCCTATAAGCGAAATGGATTGCGAGACAAATTCGATACTCTTACCGATATCTTTACTTTTATAAAATTCCGCAGAATCCAGGTAGACCTGGTGTCTGGCGATTAATGCGGTTTCCTGATTTTGCTGTCGGGAAGGGGAATATTGTTCAACTTCCACTATAACGTCCTCTTCAGAGTTGATCCGGTAACGTACCGTTTCAAAATCAGGATTCTGAACGATGAGCATATCCCCTACCTTTACGTTAATCCGAAATTCGCCCAAACCATTGGTAGTGACATATTCTCCTTTATCCGTGCTGACATCCACACCGGAAAT
>JANQHL010000281.1 GCA_028277085.1 Flavobacteriaceae bacterium | reverse complement strand
AAGCTTCGTCCATTTTAGAGGAATCCCGCCTAAATACCAGTATAATTTCGAAATCTGGAGACATTGTTTTGGCCACATTTAATCAAGGCCTTGCTGTCTTGGACAAAAAAGGCAAATTAAAATACCATATTACTTCTCAGAACGGATTACAAAATGATGTGGTTAGGGGAATGTTCCTGGACAAGCTGGGGTCTCTTTGGGTTATGATGGACGTTGGTATCGCAAGATTGGATTTGGAATCTCCACTTTGGTATTTTAATAAAAACAATGGATTAAAGGGGTCTGTATTTGATGTCCAAGAATTTAACAACAAGTTATACGTGGCTACTGGAAGTGGTCTTCAGGTTTACGAGAAAGACGGTTTTAAATCTGTTTCCGGCATAACTGAGATTGTGCGAGATTTAGACACTATAGCAAATCAATTGATAATTCTTAGCAGTTTTGACACGACCCATACCTTAGACACTAATAACAAACTAAGAGCACTGGATGAGTCTGGCATAGATAATGGCAAGATTAATCAACAAGTCTTGCCTTTGCAAGAAAATCAGCTTTCGGCCTGTATCCTTTTTGATAATGGCTTGTTTCAAATCCTTTGGAATGGAAATTCCTGGGAAGTAAACGGGCAACTTACAAATATTTTAGGGGCGGCCAGAAGCATTGTACAGACACGACCAGGAGAGATATGGATTGGCACAAATACCGAAGGCGTTTACAAAGTAGCATATGAAATGGAAGCAAACGGTTTCATTGATTTCAGTAATGCAACTGTTAACCACTATGGTAAAGAAAAAGGGGTGCCGCCAGGTTATTGTCGAGTATTTAAATTTGATGATCATATTTTCTTCTCCTCTTTAGAAGGAGATTTTTATTTGTACAAGCAAAATTCCGACAAATTTGAAAGAAGCAATTATATCAAGGATCGGCTCAAAATTTCAGACAAGCAATTGGCGCTAATTGAGGGCGAAACTGCAAATACATCCTGGTTTAATTTAAAAGATCAATTAAAAGAATCTCTGCTTCAGGTTAGGAGGAAAAATGAGAATTACACCTACAATTCCTATCCTTTTTCTACCGCCGTAATAGGAAATAGGGATCCTTTTAGTTCAATAAATTTTCATGCGGCAAATGATGGGTTGTATTTTGCCATATTAGATGAGGTGATTTACTACAATCTTAAGAAATCCCTTAGGGCTACAGAAAAAATTCCAGTTTACATAACGCGAACTGTTACCAAGGACTCTACTTTCACGCCCACGCCTACTGATACTATTGGTGACTTTGAATATAACAATAACAATTTGACATTTCATTTTGCTGCCCCCACCTATAAAGATGCCAAAAAAATGAGGTACAAGTATTTCCTGGAAGGCTTTGATAGCGATTGGTCTACTCCAATTACTACAAGCTTTAAGGAATACACCGCTCTGCCACCAGGAGACTACACCTTTCGGGTCAAAGCCCTAAACGATTACTTTGTGGAAAGCCCAGAAGCTTCCGTAAGTTTTAGGGTAAATCGTCCCTGGTTTTGGAATTCCATTTCCATTACGCTCTATGTTCTGGCCTTAATTGGCTTCACCTATCTTTTTAGCCTATGGCGCAATAGAAATTTGAAACTTAAAAACCGGCGGCTGGAGGAAGCAGTAAACAACGCGGTAGTGGAAACGAAACGGCAAGCTGAAGAAATTGAAAAGCTCTACCTGGTAAAAAACCAATTCTTTTCTAACATTTCCCACGAGTTGCGAACTCCCTTAACCCTGATTTTAGGCCCATCAACGGATCTCCTAAATGATGAAAGCTTGAGTGCCAAACAAAAAAACAGCCTCACTTTTATCAACAACAATGCCCAACGCTTGTTGCGTCTTATTAACCAACTACTAGATCTTTCTAAATTGGAGGCCGGTCGATTGGAGCTAAAAGTCAGCCAGCAGAACATCGTAAAACTCCTGAAGACCCTTACCGAATCGTTTGATTCTATGGCTGCTTCACGGGGTATCCGTTTGCAATTCCAGGCAACACCGAAAGAGTTATTTGTTTTTTTCGATCCGGATAAGTGGGAACAGATCATGATCAACTTACTCTCCAATGCGTTGAAATTCACAAAGAAAGGAGGCAAGGTGATCGTTTCCGTGGAAAAACAAAACCAATCGTGCCATATCGAGGTAAAGGATTCCGGAATTGGTATTAATGAACAACAGTTGCCGTATATTTTTGATCGATTCTATCAGGCAGATAATAGTGAATCCCGCGAGCACGAAGGTACTGGGATTGGACTTTCGTTGACCAAGGAACTTGTGGAACTCCATGGGGGAATTATTCATGCTAGCAGTACTGTAGGGGAAGGAACCACTTTTCATATAACAATTCCCCTTGGAAAGACCCATTTTGAGGCGCACCAATTGGCTAAACCCCAACCTGTATCATCCGATGTTAGCGTTCCGAGAATGGAAGTGCTTGTCCAGGAAAGTTTTTCTGAGACTCCTGAGGATAATGAAGAAGTAGTGCTTTTGGTGGAAGATAACACCGAAATGCGTACATACATAAAAGGATTAATGCAACATGACTATCAAATCCTGGAAGCTGCCAACGGTCTGGAGGGATTTGATATCGCTAAGGAAAAAGTGCCGGATTTAGTAATTTCAGACGTGATGATGCCCAAAATGGATGGTACTGAGCTTTGCAAAAAGCTTAAAAACCATAACGTAACCGCCCATATCCCAATCATCTTGCTTACTGCCAAAGCCTCTGAAAAAGATCGTATTGAAGGTTTAAACATAGAAGCAGATGCCTATTTGGCAAAACCTTTTAATAAGCTTGAACTACAGGTTAGGGTAAAAAACCTGATCCTGAACCGAAAAAAGCTACAGAAACGTTTTGCAAAAAGTACGTTGATTTCCCCAAAAGAGATTGCAATTACATCCATGGAGCAACAATTCCTTGAA
>JANQHL010000152.1 GCA_028277085.1 Flavobacteriaceae bacterium | reverse complement strand
GTACAGCTGGTCTCAAGAGCAGCGGATTCCTTGCGAGTGGCCCTCACCTCTTCGGCAGATGACCTTACCCTAAGTGTATCGGTACTTCCTACCGGAACTATAGCCTACAACCATCAGGACAATATCCTTAGCAGTTTCTACCTTAAACCCTATGTACGCGGTTTTGTGGAAAACCCGAGATATTATTTTGAGGAGCAAAGCAGGAAGAAGGAGTACGAATTGGATTTGCTATTGTTGACCCAGGGTTGGAGCCGCTACCGCTGGCAAGATATTCAACAAGGGGCTCCCAAACAGTTGCACCCCTTTGAAGATGGGATAGTTTTACGCGGTAGTGTTAATGGACTGAACCCGAAGTTTAACGGTCAGTTGTTGCTACACAACTCCAAATATCACGGACAGCAATTGCTACCCATCACAGCAGAGGAAAATGACTTTATGATTACCTCCTTTTTTCCAGAGAATGGTGAGCGATTGTATTTTTCGCTATTGAACGAAAAGGGGAAAGCCAGCAAACCAGGGATATATCCCAGGCTATTAAACAACCCTATAAATGATGAGTTAGCAAGGTTTTGGGAAGACCCTTTAAAAGTAGAAGTGAATGAAGCGCCAAGTGAAAATATCACCATTACCCAGGAACTGATAGGTGATAAGACCATCCGGCTACAGGAAGTGGTAGTCAGTGATGAGCGGATAGATCGTAATGCTATAGAAAACAATGTGTTCATTCCATTGTATCTCAAGCATAAACTGACCAAAGTGGATACTGCAATGGTACGGAACTATATGTTTTTTGCTGATTTTCTGGGAAATCATTTTAGAATACAACCTACCCTAACAGGTGACATAATACTTATATCAAGGCGTGGCCTTAGAGGGTTTGGTTCTAATGTGCGCGTAAATGTGGTTTTTGACGATGTGTTGTTGCCTAGTCCTGTCATACCGAAATTTCTTCCCATGGGTCAGGTGGAGGCTTTCTGGATCGACCGATTGTCCCGATATATGGGGGCAAGAAGTGGAAACAATGAAACCCTTTATGTGTATACCAGGCGGGGTAAGGAGATTACGCCTTATGGTGCTCCAGAGACCAAAAATGCTTACGAAATGGTGGTAGAACGCGGCTTCACAAAACCTGATGCGTTTTATACCCCAAAATATACTACCTATGATAGTCCTACCTTCGAGCATTTAGGGGTAATCCATTGGGAGCCGGAATTGACCATTGCCCGAAACGGGATGACGAGTTTTAATATGCTGGATACCGGAAAAGAGGAGGTAGTGCTTTTTGTGGAGGGGATGTCCAAAGACGGGCACTTAGTGTCTTTTTCTAAAGTAGTAAAAACGGGTCCGAAACCATAGACCTCATGGTTGGAGAGAATCAAAATTCCAACTTTTTTTTCCGAAGTTCGAAGTTCTGCCCAAGGTAGACTTTCCGTACCATTTCATCCTTAGCGAGTTCTTCGGGGATACCGGCCTTAAGTATTCCTCCTTCGAACATCAAATACGAACGTTCGGTAATGGCCAGGGTTTCCTGAACGTTGTGGTCCGTAATGAGTATACCGATGTTCTTGGTTTTTAATTGCGCAACGATCCTTTGGATATCTTCTACTGCTATTGGATCTACTCCCGCAAAAGGTTCGTCCAATAAGATGAATTTAGGGTCTGTGGCCAGCGCGCGGGCTATCTCCGTCCTTCGGCGTTCCCCTCCGGAGAGCAGGTCCCCTCTGTTTTTGCGAATATGCCCCAACCCAAACTCGTCAATTAGGCTCTCCATCTTCATGTGTTGCTCTTTTTTCGAGAGTTGGGTAGTTTGCAAAACGCTAAGGATGTTGTCTTCTATACTCAACTTTCGGAATACTGACGCCTCTTGCGCTAAATAACCAATCCCGTTTTGCGCCCTTTTGTACATTGGAAACTCCGTGATCTCCATATCGTTGAGGAAGATCTTTCCTCCATTGGGTTTAATCAAACCTACGATCATGTAGAACGAGGTGGTTTTTCCCGCCCCGTTCGGGCCCAGGAGTCCTACAATTTCCCCCTGGCGAACTTCCAGTGAAATCCCTTTTACCACCTTTCGGCCCCGATAGGCCTTCATAATATTTTCTGCACGTAAAACCATAGCTCAGTTTCAAAGCTAATCAAAACCTCCTTGTATTGTTGCTCTTTTGGAATTCCTTAACCTTCTTGGTTTTCTAGTGCTTCCCAGTACTCATAAGCACGTCTTAGGTGCGGCACGACAATTGTTCCTCCCACAAGAGTAGCAATTCCCAGGGTTTCCATAACCTCTTCCTTTTCCGCCCCTAGCGCTTTGGCGCTTTCCAGATGATACTTCACACAATCATCACAGCGCAATACTGCCGAAGCTACCAATCCCAAAAGTTCTTTGGTCTTGCTATCCAATGCTCCCGGCAAATAGGCATTGGTGTCCAAATTAAAAATCCGTTTGATAAGCTTGTTATTATCCTGCAATAACTTTTCGTTCATTTTAGCCCTGTAGGCATTGAACTCTTCCACGGTTTCAGGCATTTTTTATCGCTTTTTCTTTTTTCTTTTCCCTTTTTACGACCATTTTGGAGATATAAATACTTACTTGATACAATACCAGGACCGGAATAGCTACCACGATCTGGCTGGTTACATCAGGAGGAGTTATTATTGCTGATAACAGCAAGACGACCACTAAAGCTATCTTCCTATATTTTTTTAAAATTTCCGGAGTAACCAATCCTACTTTGGTCAAAAAGTAGATGACAATAGGAAGTTCAAACATAATACCACATGCTATTACTGCAGATCTGACCGTACCAATATAGGAGGCCAGATCAATCTCATTCGTCACCTGTTTACTCACCTGATAGGTGCCTAAAAAATTTATGGATAACGGTGCTACCACATAATATCCAAAAAGCACCCCCAGAAAGAACAGAAGTGAGGCCGTTAAGATGAATCCACGGGAATGCTTTCGTTCCTTTTCATAGAGCCCTGGACTAATAAACCGCCATAACTCCCAAAGAATGTAAGGGAAGCCAATAATTATTCCTGCCCAGATGGAAGTCCAGATATGAGCCGAAAATTGACCGGCCATCAGCCTACTTTGAATCGTAAAGGGCAATTCATCACCACAAAATTCTGAGGTAATCCCAAAAAAAGTAGCTATGCTACAAAAGAATTTATAGGTGGGAAAATCCAGGTTTTTTGGCCCAAAAATGATGGTGTCAAAAATAAATCCCCGCATGATAAAAGCGCCACATCCAATTATCACAATAGCAAGGGTAGAACGGATAAGGTGCCAGCGTAACTCCTCCAAATGGTCTAAGAAGGACATTTCGTTGTGGTCTTTGTTTGTATCTACTGTTGCCATTAGGAAATCCCTTCGTTTAAAAGATTATGCAGGTGCACCACGCCATGGTAAATCCCGTCTTCCATAACCAGTAATTGTGAAATACCATGTTTCCGGAGCACTTCCAGTGCTTTTACGGCAAGCACATCAGGTGCAATTGTCTTAGGATTAGAGGTCATGATATCTTTTGCCATTATGGTATTGATGTTTTCGTACTTACTTAGCATACGCCGAATATCACCATCAGTAACCACACCTATAACCATATCTCCGTCCATTACGGCAGTGGCCCCTAACATTTTTTCAGAAATTTCGACAATAACTTCTTTGACACTGGCATCCGCGGCGATTTCCGGCTTTAAGTTGTTGCCGACAATGTCAGCAACTCTTAAATATAACCGCTTGCCCAAAGCCCCTCCCGGATGGAATTTAGCAAAATCCTCGCTACTAAACCCTTTGAGCTGCAACAGCGCAATGGCCAGGGCATCTCCCATAACTAACTGCGCAGTAGTGCTCGTAGTAGGTGCCAGGTTATTGGGGCAGGCTTCTTTTTCAACAAAAGTGTTAAGTACAAAGTCCGCTTGCTTGGCCAAAGGAGATTCCATATTTCCTGTAATCCCAATAAGTTTGTTATTACCCCGCTTTATTAATGGGATAAGCATTTTTATCTCCTCAGTATTGCCACTTTTGGAAAGGCAGATCACCACATCATTTCGCTGCACCGTACCCAAATCTCCGTGTATGGCGTCGGCAGCATGCATAAAGATAGCGGGAGTACCTGTGGAATTGAAAGTAGCTACTATTTTGGTGGCGATTACCGCACTTTTTCCGATGCCTGAAACCACAACCCTTCCTTTGGATTCGAGGATACACTTTACAGCGCCTTCAAAATGTTGATCTAAACGGGGGATTAATGCTCTAATCGCCTCACTTTCATTTTCAAAAGTCTGTTTGGCAATTTCTAGAATACTACTGTCTGTGTCCAAAGTAATTAGTAAATAATTGGGTTGTTTTACTAAAAGAATGTGTTATATTTAAGTCTACAAAACTAAATAAATCTATATAGTTCACATAGAAAGCGCCCTGATTTAAAACTAACCAAAGACTTCCAAAGCTATCGGCGCAGTAATGTGGTATAAACAGAAATACTAAAATGGGTTTGACGACGGATTTGCAGGGTGCTTTAAAAAAGTATTTTGGTTTTGATCAATTCAAGGGGCTTCAGGAAGATGTTATAAAAAACGTATTAGAAGGTAAAGATGCCTTTGTTATTATGCCTACAGGAGGGGGAAAATCCCTTTGCTACCAGCTGCCGGCGCTCATGAAAGATGGGACTGCCATTGTGGTATCACCCCTTATCGCATTAATGAAAAACCAGGTAGATGCGATAAGAGGAGTTTCAGAAGTACATGGTATTGCGCATGTACTCAACTCTTCCCTGACCAAGATGGAAATTAGGCAGGTGATGTCCGACATCACCGCTGGAATAACCAAACTGCTTTATGTGGCACCAGAGTCACTAACCAAAGAAGACTATGTTGAGTTTTTAAGGACAGTAAGGCTTTCCTTTGTTGCAGTGGACGAAGCCCATTGTATTTCCGAGTGGGGGCATGATTTTAGACCTGAATACCGCAATCTGAAGCATATTATCTCTCGTTTGGGGGCAGAAATTCCGATAATTGGACTTACCGCAACTGCCACTCCAAAGGTACAGGAAGACATTATCAAGAACCTGGGAATGCAGGATGCCATGGTCTTCAAGGCTTCCTTTAATCGTCCGAATTTGTTTTACGAAGTACGACCAAAAACAAAAACGGTTGATGCGGATATTATTCGCTTTGTGAAGCAAAATCAGGGAAAGTCAGGGATTATCTATTGCCTAAGCAGAAAAAGGGTGGAAGAATTGGCGCAGATGCTACAGGTAAATGGTATTAGCGCTGTTCCTTATCATGCGGGTTTTGATGCTAAAACACGGACCAAATACCAGGACATGTTCTTAATGGAAGAGGTAGATGTGGTGGTGGCTACGATTGCTTTTGGAATGGGTATTGATAAACCGGACGTGCGTTTTGTAATTCACCACGATATCCCCAAAAGTATAGAAAGCTATTACCAGGAGACCGGAAGAGCTGGAAGAGATGGTGGTGAAGGGCATTGTCTGGCCTATTACTCCTATAAGGATGTGGAAAAACTCGAAAAATTCATGTCCGGAAAGCCCGTAGCTGAGCAAGAAATAGGTCAGGCCCTGCTACAGGAAATTGTGGCTTACGCCGAGACCTCAATGTCCCGGCGAAAGTTTATCCTCCACTATTTTGGGGAAGACTTTGACGAGATACATGGGGAGGGAGCGGACATGGATGACAATACACGGAACCCGAAACCCAAAGAAGAAGCAAAGGAGGACGTAGTGAAATTGTTGCGAACGGTAAAAGAAACCTCAGAGAAATTCAAGACCAAGGAAATAGTTCGGACACTTGTAGGGAAGACCAATGCCCTAATATCTGCGCATAAAACAGATGAAAAATCGGTTTTTGGTATCGGAACTGATAAAGTAGAGCACTATTGGATGGCCTTGACCCGGCAGGTGATTGTAGCAGGTTTGTTGCAAAAGGAGATTGAACAGTACGGGGTTTTACATTTAACTGAAGCCGGGAGAAGCTTCCTGGAGCAACCAAGTTCGTTCTTAATGACCAAGGATCACGAATACAAGGAAGAGGATAACGCGGTT
>JANQHL010000143.1 GCA_028277085.1 Flavobacteriaceae bacterium | reverse complement strand
AATATTACCGGGCTATTAGTAGAAGGCTGGAATACCGGCTGGGAGCGATGGATCGGTTTTGAGGACCGTGAGGGCGTGTTCGATTTTGTTACGCCCTACCCTGACTATGATATTGAAGCACTTTCCGCCTATGGAAAGGAGAAAGGTGTAGAGATCATCATGCATCACGAAACCTCGGCAGCACCGCGTACCTACGAACAACAATTGGATACGGCGTATCAACTGATGAAGGATCTTGGCATGCATTCTGTAAAAACCGGTTATGTAGGCCAATTGATCCCTAAAGGCGAATATCATCATGGGCAGTGGATGGTGAACCACTATCGTAAGGTCCTTGAAACTGCCGCCAACTACCAGGTAGCCATTAATGCACACGAACCTATCAAAGCTACCGGATTGCGACGGACCTTTCCAAATGCAATTGCGAGAGAAGGGTTACGGGGGCAGGAATTCAATGCCTGGGCCACAGATGGTGGTAATCCGCCGGAACACCTGCCCATCGTTGCTTTTACCCGAATGCTGGCGGGGCCTATTGATTTTACACCCGGGGTATTCGATATTGGCCTCCCGACAAAGCCTAACAATCAAATCAATACTACGCTAGCCCAGCAATTGGCCTTGTATGTGGTGATCTACAGCCCTATTCAAATGGCCTGTGACCTGCCCGAAAGTTATGAAGGACAACCGGCCTTTCAGTTCATTCGGGATGTTGGCGTAGACTGGGAACAAACTGAAGTACTTAACGGCGAGGTAGGCGATTTTGTGACCATTGCCCGGGAAGAGCGGGAGACCGGGAACTGGTTTTTAGGGGCTATCACCGATGAAAATGCCCGCGAGATCACTGTTGATTTTGATTTTTTAGAAGAAGGAAAGACCTATAAAGCGTTGATATATCGTGATGCGGATGATGCCCATTACCGGGATAACCCGGAAGCGGTGGTCATTGAGAATATGGACATTACGAAGGACATGTCTAAAACCTTTAACCTGGCTGCAGGTGGAGGTCTGGCCATTAGTTTATTGCCGGAATAAAGTACTATAATATAGCACCTTTGCGAAGAACAATCCAATGACCATAGCAACGGTCCTGAAAAACGAGCTTGGGTTAAAAGAGGTTTCATTTGAACTCTTAAATGGCTATGCCAACAAAAACTATTTGGTTAGCTCGCAAAGCGGGAAATTCATATTCAAAACCTATTCCGAATACCAGGAGCTACTTGAGGTAATAGCAGCCGAAAACCAACTATTACTTCATCTGGAATCGAGGGAGATAGCCGAAATTCCAGAACCCATCCCTTTCGTTGATGGTGCCTTCTTTAAGGTCCTGGAAGTTGAAGGGCAACCTAAGCTTTGCCGCTTGTTGTCCTTTGTGGAAGGGAAATTTATGGCGGATACCGCCCTAAATTCCGATAATGTACGTTCTCTGGGTAGCTTTGCCGCCCAACTGGATAACGCCTTATTTGATTTTGACGATGTGGCACTGAGGGCGAGAAGATCACGTTGGGATTTGCAATATGTCACACGCAACAAAGCCTATATTGCAGCTATTCCTTCGGGAAAGGCGCGAAGCCTGGTGCACTATTTCTTCCAACAGTATGAGCAGGTCGTATTACCGGAACTTCCTGAACTTCGAAAAAGTTGCATCCATGGGGATTTGAATGAATGGAATATTTTATTGAAAAATGACACAGTCTCTGGCATTATTGATTTTGGAGATTGTTCCCATACCCAGCTGATCAATGAACTCGCCATAGCGGCGACCTATGTTTTCTATGCTTCGGAACATCCGCTGGAATTTGCAGCGCCTTTATTGCAATCCTACCACGCCATTCTTCCCCTGGAAGAAAAGGAGATTACGCTGCTCTATTGGCTAATTGGGATGCGGCTGTGCACCAGTGTTTGCAATTCCGCACATTCCAAGATCGCAAATCCGGAGAATGAATACGCTTCCATTAGTGAGCTAAAAGCCTGGAACCTTCTGGAAAAATGGCTCCGTATCGGTCCGCAAAGCGCAGAAAACTGCTTTCGGGAGGCCTTAGGATTTCCGTTAAAGAAGTATACTGCTGTTGAAAACGTATTGGATAAACGAAACATCTATTTGAGTAATATTCTTTCCGTAAGTTATCAGAAACCTATATTGATGGAGCGGGCGGCTTTCCAGTATATGTTTGACAACAATGGCAATTCCTTTTTGGACGCGTACAACAACATTCCTCATGTGGGACACCAACATCCGAAGGTAGTAGCGGCAGGTCAAAAACAGCTAGGACAACTGAATACCAACACGCGTTATTTGTATGACCTATTGCCGGATTATGCCCAACACCTGCTTTCTAAATTTCCGAAGCCTTTGAACAAGGTGTTTTTCGTCAATTCCGGTAGCGCGGCCAGTGATTTGGCGATCCGATTAGCGAAGAAGCACACGGGGTTTCAACATCTTTTGGTCATGGAGCATGGCTATCACGGTAATACTCAGATCGGAATCGATATTAGCGATTATAAGTTCAGCCACCCGAAAGGGCAAGGGCAACCCCCTTCCATTTATACAACACCTCTTCCCGATACCTACAGGGGAGTACATACCTTAAATGATGGCTCTGCCGGCAAAGCCTATGCTCGGGAAACCATTCAAAACCTCAGGAAAGGCGCGGCATCCATCGCCGCCTTCATTGCCGAACCGGTGGTGGGCTGTGGAGGACAAGTACCATTGGCAGAAGGGTATCTCAAACCAATGTATGATTTCGTTAGGGGTCAGGGTGGGGTTTGCATTAGTGATGAAGTACAAACAGGCTTTGGTCGATTGGGCAGCACTTTTTGGGGATTTGAACAACAAAACGTCATCCCTGATATAGTAGTTTTGGGAAAACCCATGGGTAACGGCCACCCTATTGGAGCGGTAGTAACGACCACCGAAATTGCCCAATCCTTTGAGCAAGGGGTGGAATTCTTTAGTTCCTTTGGAGGGAATCCGGTTTCCTGTGCCATTGGCCTTGCGGTATTGGAAGTATTGGAGGAAGAAGACCTACCACAAAATGCGTTGGAAGTGGGCAACCATTATATGGCATTATTAAGGGAATTACAGCTCCAATATCCGTGTATCGGTGACGTCCGCGGTTCAGGCCTTTTTATTGGTATTGATATTGTAAAAGAGGGTACTCAAGAACCAGATACCGTATTGGCACAATTGCTCAAAAACCAACTCCGGGAAAAGCATATATTGGTAAGCACCGATGGCCCGTATGACAATGTCATCAAAAGCAAACCGCCGTTGTGTTTTACCAAAGCCAATGCAGAAGAAGTAGTCGACAGAATGCAACTGCTCCTGGACGGTTTCAAAACTTAGAAAAATCCCCATCATTTCATATTTTTGAAGATTACAAATGACCCAATAAATACAATTTAACATGAAGAAGCTATTCGTCTTCTGCTTTGTTGCCTGCGTACTATTCGCCTGCAAAAACAAAACTACAATACCAAAAACAGAAACCCCCGAACCGAGAGGTACTGAAAATGTAGCCTATCAATGGGCGGAATTGGCCCTTGAAGCTACCGCTTTAGATACAGAACGGTTTAATCCGAGACCTACAATTACATCACGCTATTTGGGATTGATCTCAGTAGCTATTTTTGACGCCTGGTCCCGATACGATGCCAAAGCGATCCCGGTGTACCTGGAAAATGTTGAGCGGCGCCCTGACTCGGAACAACATTTGAAAAACAAAGAGATCGTTATCAGCTATGCGGCCCTTGGGACGATGAACGAATACTACTATTCCGACAAAGCTCTTTTTGCCAAATTTATGAGAGAAGAATTGGGATTAGATCCGGAAGATACTTCCCTGGACCCCAGCTCTCCGGTAGGCATCGGGAATCTGGCTGCCAAAGCGGTAATTGAAGCCAGAAAAAATGATGGCGCCAATCAGTATGGGGAAGAAGAGGGTTCTGATGGGAAACCGTATTTCAATTATGTGGGCTATGAACCGGTTAATTCTGCAGACAAGAACGTAGATGCTAACCGCTGGCAGCCTAAATATTTTTCCGATGGAAAAGGAGGAAGATTTGCCCCCGGCTGCCTTACCCCTTTTTGGGACAAGGTCCAGCCTATCGCCCTACAATCCGCCGATCAGTTCCGACCCGGTCCACCCCCTATGATCGGCTCAGAACAACTGGAGCGAGAAGTCAACGAAGTGATCGACCTGCAGGCCAACTTGACGGATGAAGAAAAAGCGTTAGTAGAATTTATGCGCGATGGCCCCCAGTCTGTACAACAGGCAGGGCACTGGCTCAAATTTGCGCAAGACGTTTCCCGAAGGGATAACCATACCCTGGATCAGGACGTAAAAATGTATTTCTACAACCAGGTGGTCGCCATGGACGGCTTCATTGCTTCCTGGGATTCCAAAATGTTCTACGACTACGCCCGGCCTTACGCCCTGGTACACGACTACTATCAGGACCAGGTCATCAAAGCCTGGGGTGGCCCGGGGGAAGGAATGATAGAGATGGCCGGAAACCAATGGCGGCCCTATTCCCCGGATACTTTTTTGTGTCCGCCATTTCCGAGTTATGTCTCGGGTCACAGTACTATCAGCGGCGGCTGTGCCGAAGCGCTAAAACTATGGACCGGCAGTGATACTTTTGGGGAAGAAGTAGAACTGGTGGCCGGGGCGCTAACAGAACCCGATGACCTTGGTGATACCGTGGTCCTTAAATTTCCCACCTTCACGGAAACGGCGGAGATGGCGGGCATCTCAAGGGTGCTGGGCGGGTATCACATACAGGCGGATAATGTAGCAGGCCTGGAATTGGGAAGGGATGTTGCCCGGGAGGTATGGAAGTTCTACCAAAAACATGTTGGGGAAACCGAAAATCTGTAATTACCTTCTGGCCACCTGAAAGGGGTTGAACCTAAATCGCAATAGCATGGCAAAAGCACCTTTTTTATTTGTTTTGGGGGTGGTTGTACTGGTCGTTAGCTGTGAGGAACAACAAAAAGCTATGAAAAAAGAGGCTTCCTTTCCGAAAAACATCACGGAAAGCAGCTTGTCCAAACTAAAATGGTTCAATGATCCGTCATCTTACGAACTTGGTGATAGTACGCTCACGGTCAAGGTTACTAAAGGAACCGATTTCTTTAATTCGCCGGAGGATACCTCCATTGTAGCTACTGCTCCTTTACTTTTCAAGGAAGTGGAAGGCGATTTTGTGGCCAAAGCGCTGGTAGCACCTGATTTTACAGCACAGTGGAATGCAGTATCCTTGATGATGCATGCCGACTCCCTGAACTGGATCAAGCTGGCATTTGAAAACTCTGATGCTACCGGACCAAGTATTGTTGCTGTAGTGACCCGGGATCGCTCCGACGATGCCAACGGGGCGATTCTTAAAGACCACAACCGTATCTGGCTGGCCATCGCCCGAAAGGGGAACCTCTATGCCCTGCACTGGTCGAAAGATGGCAAGGACTATGCTATGGCTCGACTTTCAAAAATGCCGGAGGCAGCTACCGTGAAGGTAGGGGTGGAGTTTCAATCCCCGGTGGGCGAAACCGCTACCCATCATTTGCATTATTTTGACATTCAAAAACGAACGGTTAGCAATTTGAGAAATCTGAACGAATAGGTTCGCAGTAAATCTACCACAACAAAAAAACAGCGCCGATTGGCGCTGTTTTCATTCTAATCCATAGCAATGATTAGTGTATATCAAATCGGTCAAGATTCATTACTTTATCCCAGGCGTGAACAAAGTCCCTTACGAACTTTTCGCCGGCATCTTGGCTTCCGTATACCTCGGCAAGCGCTCTTAATTCAGTGTTGGAACCAAAGATCAGATCTACGCGAGTCCCTGTCCATTTTACGGCTCCGCTAGAACGATCCCGTCCTTCAAATACTTCTTCACTATCGTCTATCGCTTTCCACTCGGTTTCCAGATCCAACAGGTTTACAAAGAAATCGTTGGTCAAAGTGCCGGGAGTAGCTGTAAAGACACCGTGTTTGGAACCATCATAGTTCGCATCCAACGCACGCATTCCTCCAAGCAACACGGTCATTTCAGGAGCCGTCAAGGTGAGTAGTTGGGCGCGATCTACCAACAATTCTTCAGACTTCGCAGAGAAACGCTCTTTTAGATAGTTTCTAAAACCATCCGCTACCGGTTCCAACACGTCAAAAGATTCGGCATCCGTCATTTCTGCAGTCGCATCGGTACGGCCGGGTGTAAAGGGTACGCTTACCGCATTTCCTGCATCACTGGCCGCTTTTTCAACGGCAGCGCAACCTCCAAGGACAATAAGATCTGCGAGGGATACTTTTTTGTTCCCGCTTTGTCCGCTATTAAAGTCCTCCTGAATTTTTGTCAAGCCATCTAATACTTTCCCCAATTCCACAGGATTGTTCGCCTCCCAGTCATTTTGTGGGGCTAAACGTACTCGTGCGCCGTTGGCACCCCCACGGAAATCAGACCCTCTGAAGGTAGAAGCTGAGGCCCATGCGGCTCGTACTAATTCGGAAACGGATAGTCCGGAGGCAAGGATAGTTGTTTTGAGTTGTGCGATATCACTATCGTCCACCAAATCATGAGCTACTTCAGGAACAGGATCCATCCAGATCAACGCTTCATTGGGCACTTCCGGACCTAGGTAGCGATTGATCGGTCCCATATCCCTGTGGGTCAATTTAAACCATGCCTTCTGATACGCCTCTTTGAACTCCTCAGGATTTTCCAGGAAGTTTCGGGAGATCTTTTCATAGGCCGGGTCCATACGAAGGGACAAGTCGGTCACCAACATAAACGGATCGTTCATTTTGTTAGGATCATGGGCATCCGGAACTGTTCCGGCACCGGCACCATCTTTAGGTTGGTACTGCCAGGCTCCTGCCGGACTTTTCGTCAATTCCCATTCGTATTTATAGAGATTTTCCAGGTATTTGTGACTCCATTGGATGGGCGTATCCGTCCAGGCGCCTTCCAAACCACTGGTAATGGTATCCGATCCTTTTCCGGAACCGAAATTACTTTTCCATCCCATGCTCTGTTGTTCTATAGGCGCACCTGCAGGTTCTACCTCTATGTATTCCGAATCACTTGCAGCACCGTGGGTCTTTCCAAAAGTGTGTCCACCTGCGATCAGGGCAACAGTCTCATAATCGTTCATTGCCATCCGGCCAAAAGTTTCCCGAATATCATGGGCCGCAGCTACCGGATCAGGATTCCCGTTAGGGCCTTCAGGGTTTACATAGATCAATCCCATATGGGCGGCGCCCATTTGTTTTTCCAGTTCGCCTTTTTCATTGTAGCGGGATTTGTTCCCCAACCATTCGGCTTCCGAACCCCAGTAGATGTCTTCTTCAGGTTGGTAGATATCTTCCCGACCTCCGGCAAAGCCGTACATTGGTAAGCCCATGGATTCGTGCGCAACGTTCCCGGCAAGGATCAAAAGATCTGCCCAGGAGATCTTTTTGCCATATTTCTGTTTGATAGGCCAAAGTAACAGACGGGCTTTGTCCAGGTTGGCATTGTCCGGCCAGCTGTTGAGGGGGGCAAAGCGTTGTGCTCCGGTACCCCCACCCCCGCGACCATCGGCGATACGGTAGGTCCCGGCAGCATGCCAGGCCATTCGGATAAAGAAAGGGCCATAATGGCCATAATCGGCCGGCCACCAATCTTTGCTGTCGGTCATCAAATCCGTTAAATCTTTTTTTACGGCTGCCAGATCCAAAGTGGCAAATTCAGCAGCGTAGTCAAAGTCGGCATCCATAGGATTGACCTTAGCTGAGTGCTGTCTTAAAATGTTTAGGTTGAGGGAATTAGGCCACCAATCCCGATTGGTGGTACCGCCTCCTGCGGCTTGTTTTAGTTCTCCGTTAAGGAAGGGACAAAGGCTGGGATCGCCTTTGCCATTGTGCGAATGGTCCATGCGTAATACGTTTTAGGTGTTTATTCTGCTTAAAAGTAGTATTCGAATCCCTAAAAATACGAAGCGGCTAATCTATTTGCATTATTTAAGTATTAAGAATGCCTATCGGGGTTGTTAAATGCTATTGGTTTTGATTATATTAGAGGTATAGTGGATATAGGATCAACAATCATATAGCCTTGTTGTCTTCAATTTTAATCCAATTCTCCATCAGGTGAAATATGAATCCAACTATTTAACAAAGGATATTTCAAAAAAATACAAGAATGGATTTATCAGAATTCTTGTAATAGGACCACTATTGTCTATTGGACTTTGGGGAATTTACTCAAGTACAAAATTGACCGAAAAAGTTCGAGGTGCGTTTGGAAAAGTAATTGAAGGAATTAAAATAATGTCCTCGGAAGAGTTATTGATTGCAACACTTTGTGGTATCCCTATCGCTGGACTTATCATATTAATGGGTCAAGCCCTGCACGGAGGAAAAAGACTGATTGTTTTTTTAGAGTTCGATAACGCATCAGAAATTTTGAAAATAAAAACTCAGGGAATAACAAAATATAGATTAGAGGAAACAACTTTAGATTATCTGAAATTGCGAATCCGAACAAAGAACAAAGTATATGATGGAATGACAATGGGAATCTACGAAGGAATAGAATTTTCAAACAACGGAAAATATATTGGCTATGTGCTTAAAGACCATTTCACATGGACAAAAAGTGAAATAGATGACATCAGCATGGCATTGACTAAAATTGGGAGATCACCAAACTTGTTGTAAAAAAACTGAAGACAACAAGGTCTATAACTCAGCATTGCCTCTTCCCAAGACTTTTAATTTGCTAATTTTAAATGGCCCGATTTCTTAACTTAAATTTACTACCATAAATTCCAGGTCGAGATCATACTTGCCTGCATGCCAGAGGCATGTAAACCGGCAGGCAGTGCCTAGACCGTTGTAAGCAATTCCAGAGACTTTATGAAAAGAAGCCAACTATTAATTTATATTCTCCAAGTTATAACCTTTACTTCATGTAATTTTTCAAAAGATGGACAAATAGATGAGAATCGCCATATGACGCTACCGGGCATAGAAATAAAGGATACTGTAGCTCTTTCACTGAACCAAAATGGAATTGAATTAACTAAAAAAGGTGATTACAAAGCTGGTAGGTTAAGTTTTTTAAAAGCACTTGAAATAGAACCAGAAAATCCGACAATTTTAAGTAACCTCGGACTTAACAGGTATTTAGACGAAGATTATTTAAATGCCATGGATTATTATCAAAGGTCGTATAAGCAATCGGACTCAACTTATCATATTGCTGCTGTAAACTTAGGACTTACCTATTATTATGCTGAACAATTCAAAAATGGAGTTGAAATAACGAGCTATGTTATAGAAAACAGCATGGACAAATCAATTTTACCAACTGCATATTTACATAGAGCATTAAACTTTATTGGAATGAAAAACTGTGCTCAGGCCGAATCTGATCTGAATTCTATTAAGCGTGACTACCCAAAGAATGACAGAATGGATTACCATATCGAGGATTTGACTAAAAAAATAAAGGACTGTTTACAACAAGGGCTATAATTCATCGGCCCAACAGCGGTCTGGCGGGTTGCTGCACTCCTAACCCCAATGTTTTTAATTAAATTCAATGTCTAATAAATAAGCCTCGGCAATACATGCAGCTGTACCTTCCTCTCCCCCGATCCCGAATACTCGGGAGGGGTCGTCGGAGGCAAGAATCATACCTGCCTGCATGCCAGAGGCGTGTAAACCGGCGGGCAGGGCCGAGACCGTTGTGTACAATTTATGTATACTTATACTTAACCTAAACGATGAGAGTCTTATTCTTCCTTTTATTCATTATTACTACTCAATTTGGAACGTCACAATCCGATTATTTTAATGGGAAAAGAACGTATTGCGAGTTCATCGATGATGATTCAAAAAAGAAATATGAGCTTGGTATAATGTGCATCGCGATGTGGGAGAGATATGGCGGAACAGCTGTTGATATATTTATGGACCTTGCAAAGAAAGATAGTACCTTTTGCGACGCTTATTTCTTTCTTGGCTACAGTCTGCGACTACTGAACAGAGAAGAAGACGCCGTGAAAATGTATTACATCGCGGATAGTCTTGCAAACAATAAATCTATAGAATTCAAACAGAACTTAGCAGTAACAGCAGGTCGGATTGGATACACAAATCTTTCGCGTAAAAAATACCAGGAAATGATAGAATATTTCCCATACAGTCCCGAGGGATATTACGGGGTTGGTGCTTCCAGCCTTTTCTTAGGTGATTATGAAAATGGCTTGAATCATATCAATGATGCAATTCATATTTATGAAAAGCTCAACAAAACTATTGGGGATGAAGTTTATTTTAATAAGGCGGTCTTGCTAACACTACTCGGAAGATTCGAACAAAGCATGAGTTTGTTCGATAAAATAAAAAGTAGGGATATTATAAAAGAAGATATGTACAAAGTTTATTATTCATACAGTCTCATAAAGATCGGAAAAAAAAGGAATGACAATAGAATGATCAAAAAAGCGAAAAAGCTCAAAGAAAAAGTAAATGACCTTTCACTTATAAATGACAATTTAAGCAGAGAATTTAACGAATAAAAACTGTACACAACAATGGCTATATTTCATTGCTTGTTCTCACCTACTTCTGAAAATCCTCACGGATTTTCAGTTTGGTGCGTATTTGCTAAGTTAACTGCAAAACCACTCAACTACTCATAGCTGAACCGTTGTAAAACATCTCATCAAAGTTTAAAACTATAAGAAAATTCTACAAAAGGATTGCATGTAGTTCGATAATGAAAAAATAATGACCCTGATTTGGAAGCACTAGAAAGACAGTATTTCAATTTACATTGGAATAGTGCTATTGGTTCCTCTAATCTAACCTATTTATTGTACTGATATAGTATTCTAGTAATCGGCCAGCAAACAAAAAGTTCAAAAAAAGATGAAGAAAAATAAAAATGTACTATCTACAATAAACAAATTTGTCTTAATTATAATTTTATGTTTAACCAATGGTGGGTGCTTACCTGTTAAAATGCTTAACGGGGATAACTATCCTATCGAAGACGGACTGACCCTTAACTTAATCAAGTACTATGAGCCACCAAATACAAGTTTTGTAGAAAAGCCTGGTGAAAAATTCATAATAATCGTTATTAGTATAGAAAACAAAACTAATGATGAAAGGGAAGTTGATTTTTCGAATTTTTCAGTTAGTAGTGATAAGAGTATATTCTTTCCACTCTTCAGAGTAATAAAACCTTTAGGCGAACCTTATTCCCTTTATAAGCGAATTAAATTTAAACCTTTAGAAACTAAAAAACTATTCTTAGAATTTTCAATACCATCTGAAGAAGAAAATATCAGGTTTTTAAGACATAATAAATCAATCATAAATTTAGAATATGGTGAGACCAAAAATGAATTATAGCCATAAACTAAAATCAATGGTTCGATGAAACAATTGTTCAAAGTGGTTGAAAATAGCGTTATGATGTGGGATTCTTTCTGGAATAAAAACATTTTATAACAATGGCAATAATTCATTCCCCCTTCATCTTTTTCCACACGATCTTTCCCGTTACCTATTATATCAAGGTAACAGGAATCCCTCCGCTTAGATTACGCTGCGGAAGGCCCCTTTACTAGTTTAAAGGCTATTGTTTTTGATCTTACCATTTTTTATCCTGTAATTTTAAGACCATCTAAAACCAGTACCCATCTATTAAACAAGTGACCATTCAAATTCGGCATAACGTATTTATCAGAACCAATACAATACAAAGCGGAAGGCCATCCGTTTGGTGCATTCATGGGTTTGCGGATTCGGGATTAGCGTATAAGGCCGTATTCGATTCCCCATTATGTGAAGTTGTGAACATTTATGTGGTGGATCTGCCCGGATTTGGCGTAAGCCCGCTACAACCCGACTTTCCTTCCATAAAGGAACAAGCCACCCTCCTGTCCAAAATAATTACCGAGGAAACCACGGCGCAAGACAGGGTAAATATCGTTGCGCATTCTTTAGGCGGGTTAATTGGGACCTGGATCTGCCAAAGCTTGAAGGAAAAAATACACTACTATTTTAATATCGAGGGGAATTTGACGGAATCCGACAGTTACTTTTCCAGTAAGCCCTTACAATTCAATTCGGCAAAAGAATTTGTAACAACTTTTAAAAACGAAATATTCGAGAAGGCAAAAACGGAGGAGCGCTATCAAAACTATTACAGCAGTTTGTGCTTTGCTACCCCGGAGGGGATGTGGAATTGGAGCTTGACCAGCCAGGAACATATCAAAGCAAATAGATGCGGAACTGAATTTAATGCCTTAACTTGTAATACGTTATACATCTGGGGTGATAGGGATACGCCCCGGGAAACGCAAAAGTTCCTTAAAGAAAACGAAATCCCCAATAAACTATATCAGGGGATGGGCCATTGGCATATGATTGAGAATGCGTCGCAGTTATATACCGACATTTTAGAAAAAATAAAAACGGTGTAGCATACCTGATGCTAACTTTGAAGTCATTGATGAGGTGATATCAATAATGTGCAAATCAAATCTATGAAACGCTTCATTCAATTATTATCAAAAACTCAAATTACGAGCAAGGAACGTCAAGCTAAGGATTCAGCCCCTCCAAAAATACTATGTAAGGACGAAGCTAATTTGATCTGGGATGAATACAAATACCGGCATGATCTAATCTGGAGGCATATGATCCGCACTACTTTGGCAGTCATTGGTTCCATTACGCTACCCTTAACCGTTGAGCCCTCCGGACAACCGCCCGATCGCCCCGCAATCTTGATCCTTGGCATATTAGTAGCGTTGCTGTTGTATCTTCTTTTAACGTTTTGGATCATTAGTGCTGAACTCCGACTTTTTGGGGCTATTAAAACTCAGTATCGGGGGCATCAAAAGCTAAAGCATGAATTAAAACACGAAGAAGAAGAGTCCGGTTTTAATACATTTAAAACAAGGGTAAATCTGTTGCTGATCTTACTTTTAGCATCGGCCATTTCCAATTTAATGTACTGGACCATCGAATTGTGTGATAAATAGCTCTTGCGAATTCACCGTCTTACTTCAAAGCTTTGGGGTAATCTAATGGTCACAGCCTTGATTCCCTTTTGCCCTAACTGCGCATTTTTAGGTAAAAGGACATGGCTATTGCGGGATCTTTCCACGGTTTAGTATAGTATCGTAAAGGGCAGAAGCACGCTTAGATTGATATGGGGAGACCCCTGGAGGCCATATACCCTCAATTTTGAGTCCTTGCATCCTTTTTTTCATTGGTTTTATTGCTATTTTGGAGGTACAGGAGTAGTACCACTTTTCAAACCGTAATCCACAACACAATTGTTGAAAGTACTATAACACCTCATTTTGGAACAACTAAGAGCACAGTTTAAGAAGGCCTTTGATATATCTGAGGAAGATTGGAGCATCTTTTCTTCCAAATTGGTGCGACAACACTTTCCAAAATACCAGGATCTGATCCGCTTAGGAGAAACTGAAAATTTTCTTTCCTTTATCGAAAGTGGCATTGTTCGTCTGTACATTCCCAAAATAGAAAACGACCTCACCTTCGGTTTCGTTTTCAACAATGCATTCGTAAGTGCTTACGATTCTTTTCTGACACAAACGCCCTCTAAATATGCAATACAGGCTGTTGAGGAAACTACGGTATGGCGATTGACATATAATGACTTACAAGCGGTGTATTCCGAAACTAAAGTCGGAAATCTCATTGGGCGAAAGGCCAGTGAAGAATTGTTCCTGATCAAATCAAAACGAGAGCTTTCCTTGCTTAAAGATACGGCAGAAGAACGCTACCTGAATCTGTTTACTGAACGACCCGAATTGATTCGATCCATTCCTTTAAAATATATCGCTTCCTATATAGGGGTTACCCCTCAGGCGTTAAGTAGGATCCGAAAACGAATTTCTTAACCTGGGTTCATTTCATAATCCATTGCTTTCAGGGAAATTTGTAAACAAAAAATGAAACCACTACTTGTCTTGTTCCTATCATTTGCCATCGTTACTGCCGTTATTCGATTAAGCAGTGGACAATTTAATTTACCCCTGGCCGGAAGAATAGCAATGGCCTGCATGCTTTTGTTTACCGCTGTTGGCCATTTCATCTTTACTCAAGGAATGGCTGCTATGGTTCCTGATCTTTTACCATATAAGAAGGAAGTTGTACTACTAACAGGAGTTTTGGAAATAGTGTTCGCCATTGGGCTGCTGGTTCCCAGGTTGCAATTACCAACAGCCTGGCTGTTACTACTATTTTTCATTCTTATGGTCCCGGCAAACGTCAAAGCCGCAATGGAAAACGTTAATTACCAAACCGGGGAGTTAAACGGGCCCGGTTTAGCCTATCTATGGTTTAGGATCCCACTTCAACTGCTCTTTATTGTCTGGGTGTATGTTACCGCCATACGAAATTAACATGGTGCCGGAAGCGGTAAAAGAGAAAGACGGATAATTGGTATAAAGCAGGTTCACCTAGGTAGGTATCCCTTTCGTCATTTTTGTTAGCTTTGAAAATATGGTGTTGTAAGCCACTTAGCGTCAACTAAAAAAGGAAAAATGAAAGTCACGGAAGAACACAATCAACGCATCGCAAAAATGACCTTTAGTTCGGTTTATCCTCATTACGTGAATAAAGTGGAGAAAAAAGGAAGGACCAAAGAAGAACTGCACCAGGTGATCACCTGGTTGACCGGTTTTGATGAAAACCGTCTACAAGCGTTTATCGATAATAAGGCAACCTTTGCCACCTTCTTTCAGGAGGCAACCGTACATCCAAATGCCCACCTGATCAAAGGGGTGATCTGTGGGTATCGGATTGAAGAGATTGACAATACCCTCACGAGACAAGTGCGCTATCTGGACAAGTTGGTAGATGAATTGGCCAAGGGGCGTAAAATGGAGAAAATTTTACGACAGTAGGGTAGCACAAATGCCTTTGAATTTTATAAAAATCCTGTAACCCATCGTTTATACCCTATGGTCCTTTGCCTTGTCGGATCATGCCCCAATCCTGGAATAGACAATCAATCCCAGGCCAACGATAAAAAGGGTAAACATCAGTGCTATTAGGATATTTGTTCCTTTGGGTGCCGCTTTAAATTCCTTCCAGATAAATACCCCCCAGGCCGCAGCGACCATAGTGGCTCCTTGTCCAAGGCCGTAGGAAATGGCAAAGCCCGCTTTTTCCGACGCAATCAGACTAAGGGACATTCCAATACCCCAAATAATACCCCCCAAAATACCGATAGTGTGTAACTTCGGGGTCCCTTGTCTAAAATAGTCGCCGTAGCTGACCTTGTTCCCTGCTATGGGTTTGTACATGAACCAACTGTTCCATAAAAAATTAGAGATTAAAATCCCCAGGGAAAAAACAAATACCGCACTGTATGGCGTAAACAATCCTGCTTCAGGTTGCACAAAATCAGTTGAGGTGGAAGCCGCCACAAAACGGAAAAAGAAACCCATCAAAACCCCTCCGGCTACCGAAAGTAACAATCCTTTTAGTACTGAAGTCGTTTTTTGACCGGGTAATCGACGGTAAATGACAGCATCCAAAACAATGGCAACCACCACCAGAGCCACCCCTAAAAACAGCCATACCGGGTCTCCCACAGGATTGGCAACATAGTTCACCACTACCCCTAGTATCAGGGCGATCCCTATACCTACCGGGAAGGCCACGGCCATCCCGGCTATGGAAATGGCAGCCACAATCAACAAGTTCGCAATATTAAACACAACACCACCCAAAAAAGCCGATAGATAGGAATCCTGACTGCCTTGCCCCAGGTCCTCCAAAAATCCTCTCCCGAACTCACCGTTGCTGCCCAGGGTCAATCCGAAGAGCAGGGTCAATAGTACAATTCCAATTACATAATCCCAGTAAAATAATGGGAATGCCCAGGTTTTGGAGGCCAATTTTTGCGTATTGGCCCAGGAGCCCCAACATAGCATGGTGATGACACAGAGTACAACAGCCAGGGCATAGGTTGCAGGTATGAACATAGCTAATTCGTTTTGGTTGGTATTTCAATGTCTTTTCTGAGGGGAGCTGATGTTTGTGCCCCCAGTATTCCCACAGCATAGGCTGCTGCCCGATTCGCAAATTCTACCGCCGATTTTAAGTCCATTCCCTCGGCAAGGGCAACGACCAAAGCACCATTAAAAGTATCTCCAGCGGCGGTGGTATCCACTACCTTCACCTTTTGGGAGGGGATCAATTCATCGAGATCATCCGAAAGCACATAGGCGCCTTGACTCCCCATGGTAATAATAACAATATCCACACCTTTCTGGCGCAAAACCATAGCGGCACCTCTTGCTGAAGCTTCGTCCACTACTTTTATTCCGCTCAACAATTCGGCTTCTATTTCATTGGGAGTTATGATATATAGAGAAGTCAAAAGGTCATCGGACAAGGGCTGGGCAGGAGCTGGATTTAAGACCAGCTTTAACTCATATTCTTTCGAAAGTTGCCCTAGGTACTCCACGGTTTCCAAAGGCGATTCCAGTTGTGTTAAAATGAATGCACTATCCTTTAGCTCCCCAAGGGCAGGTTGCAAATGGACCTTGTCCAGCTTGCCGTTAGCCCCTAAAGCTACAGCAATGGAATTCTCGCCATTTTCGTCGACCATAATTAAAGCCACTCCGGAAGCTTCATGCTCATCTTTGGTGATAAATCGGGTATCCATCCCGTGCGTTGCAAATCCCTTTATGGCTTGTTCCCCAAAAAGGTCATTGCCCACTCTTGCGATAAAAATTACTTCCCCTCCAAGGCGTGCGGCGGCCACGGCCTGGTTCGCCCCCTTCCCACCAGGATTCATAGTAAACGCCCCACCAAGGACTGTTTCGCCCGGAAGTGGTAAGTGTTTGGATTTCAATACCATATCCGTATTACTGCTCCCTACTACAATAATTTTTTGCTGTCCCATTTTAGTATTTCAAAATAAATATCTAGTTTTGCACAAACGATTGTGCAATTTAGGAATTAATATTGGAATCACCAAGTTTTCTAAAAAGCTGCACGGGCCTAACCACCACCAATGACAATAAAAGAACTCGCCCGGGAACTGGAAATGTCCACCACAACTGTCTCTCGTGTACTCACCGGGCAGGAGAAAAAATATCGTATTAGTGAAAAGACCGCCCAGCGTGTTCGGGAAATGGCCAACCAATTGGATTTTGCCCCAAACCAAATAGCGAGAAACCTGCGGTTGCAAAAAACGAACACGATTGGACTCATTATTCCCGACATATCCAACCCTTTCTTTGCCAATCTGGCGCGAACCGTTGAAGAGGAACTTCGGAGAAGGGGTAAAATGGTACTGCTTTGCGATAGTAAAGATGATACGCAGATCGAGGAGGAGTCCGTACAACTACTCCTCTCCCGCAAAGTGGATGGGCTTTTGGTAGCTCCTGTAGGAGAAAAATGGGAACATCTTCAAAAAAAAGTCGCCGTTCCTGTAGTATTGCTTGACCGCTATTTTGAGCACAAAGACCTCCCCTATGTTACTACAGATAGTTTTTTTGGCGCCTACAAAGCCACCTCATTTTTAATTGAAAAAGGTCATCGCCATATTGCTTGCATTCAGGGACTTACCGGCACCACCCCTAATGAACATCGTGTGAAGGGGTACGAAAGCGCGATGCAAAATCACGGCCTTTCGCAAAACATTACAATTGCCGGAAGCGATTACAGCATGATCAATGGTTATGAAAGTACCAAGGAACTTCTCGCACGCCCTGAAACCCCAACAGCCTTGTTCGCACTGAACAATCAAATTGCCATGGGGTGTATGAAAGCGTTAAAAGAATACGACTTTAGCATTCCTGATGAAATCTCTTTGATCGCTTTTGATGAGCAGCCCTATTTTGAATTGCTCTCTCCCTCGCTTACCGCTATTAAACAACCGATGGAAGGAATAGGAAAAGTTGCCGTGGAAATG
The DNA here is from genome assembly GCA_028277085.1 of Flavobacteriaceae bacterium. GTDB lineage: Bacteria > Bacteroidota > Bacteroidia > Flavobacteriales > Flavobacteriaceae > Croceivirga. The sequence goes on along the minus strand of JANQHL010000143.1, from coordinate 34,176 downwards.
CTTTTTGAGCTTATGGACGAAAAAAAAGTGGCCCCTCAAATGTTGAAACCTATGCTGATCGAACGTGATTCGGTTGCTCCAATACCTCAAAAATCATGAAGAATCTGTTCTTTACCATAAGCCTTTGCCTGGTCGGCAGTATCCTTTACCCGCAGTGGGAGTACACGGCTATTGATAGCATGAAGCAAAAATGGGGCGACTGGAACGAACCGGAATGGTTACGGTATTTTGGCCTTGACGCCGGTGATGTGGACCACGATGGCCTGTTGGATATTGTTTCGGGAAGATACATCTACCATCAACCCAAGCAGGAGCCCGCCAATCCCTGGAAACGCACGGTTCTTGATGATAATGTGGATGGCATTTTTATCCTGGATGTGGATGGCGATCCTTATGCTGATATTGTCGCACAAGCCCTGCCAAATATGTATTGGTACGAAGCTGTGAATCGTAAAGGAACCCGTTATGTTCGCCAAAAAATCGCAGAAGTCCCCGCCACCTCGCACATCAATAGTCAAGGTTTTGAAAAGGCGCAAATCATTCCTGGTGGGAAGCAGGAACTATTGATTGCCGGAAATGGCAATGTATATCTGATCTCAATTCCTGAAAACCCTGCTAAATCCCCATGGCCCACCCAACTGATTGGACCTAACACTTCCGATGAGGGCATTGGTGTGGGGGATATCGATGGGGATGGGGATCTGGATATTGCCTGTGGAAGGCGACCGGATGGAGAAGAGGAACCCAAAATACTGGTCTGGTTTGAAAACGAAGGCCAATACGATACTCCCTGGAAAGACCACTATGTTGCCCAAACCGAACATCCTATTGACCGCATAAAGATTGGGGATTTGAACGGCGATGGCAAAGTAGAGATCATTATTGCAGAGGAACGCTATCCTGGCTTGGAACCCGATAGCAATGTCCTATGGTTTACCCGCAATAATTCCAACGATGCGTGGATAACTTCCACCCTGACCACCCAATATTCCAGCAATAATTTAGATGTCCTGGATATGGATAGCGATGGGGATTTAGACATTCTTACTGCGGAACATAAAGGGGAACAACTGGAAGTACAGCTTTGGTTAAATGATGGCAATGCCACTTTTACCAAAACGGTTTTAGATACCGGGAAGGAAAACCATCTGGGGGCCAAAGTTTTTGATATGGATAGCGATGGGGATCTCGATATCATCGGTGCTGCCTGGGACAATTATCGCTGGGTGCTTTTTTGGAAAAATCGCTCGAAAACGAAAGCAGCGGACAGTCTTATTACCCAATATCAAGGCAAGGACCATTATGTTATTACCACAAAAGCGGTCACCTATTACTATGACATCGCCGGAGGGGGTTTCTCACGTATGCTGGACAAATACGGCAACGATTGGATCGCCTTTAAGCAAATCATTTCGGACTATCCGCAAGGGGCTGCCGGAACCTTCCGGGGTATCCCCAATATGGTGTATCAAGGGGACGACAATGGAGTGGGTCACCCCGGTTTTGACCAGTGCACTTCCTGGTTTGAAGACGGAAAGTTATATTCGGAGTCGGTAAGCAAAAAATGGAAATGGCGTTGGACCTTTTACGATGACCACGCCCAACTTGAAGTCTTAACTACCGATCCTGATCGCAACTACTGGTTTTTATACGAAGGAACCCCGGGGGGTAAATTCAAACCCAATTTTTACTATTTCGGTTCCCATACCGAAGGTCCCGTATCAAAGACTCCTGACTTCTTCAAAGGAGAAGCGCAATTTCAACCGCTAAACTGGGCCTATGTTGGGGTTAACGATCTGGACGTGACCTTTTATATGGCACATAGTAGTGATAGCCCGAAAAAAGGCTTGATTTCGTATCTGGGGAATTCGGAAGCCGGTGTCCAAAGCAAAGATGGGATGACCGTTTTTGGTTTTGGTAGGGGAGAAACCACCAATCCCCTGTTTGACCGTAGCGAAACCTTTATCATCGGATTCTATCCGAGAGCCATCCCGGACCAAGCCGAACACCATCGGCTATCCAAGTTTATTAGAACAACATTGACAAAAATAGACTAGTATGAAAACGACATTTCAACTTGTATTCCTCACGGTACTGCTTTGCCTGGGCAGTTGTAGGGAAACCAAAAAAGCAGCGGTTGAGGAAGCCGAAGCACCCACAAAAACCCTGGCGTTTGAACGTACTACCATTGCAGACTCTGTAGTCTTTTTGTGGGCACATGACCCGGTTGACCTTACCGGGGATGGCATCGCCGATTTACTATTTATAGACAATAATGGGTACGGTGGCAAATTGGGATATTATCAAGGGCAAAAAGAGGAGGGCCTTTGGCAAAAAACCCTGATCGACGTTCCGGATGAATTTGCCATGGGCGATATTGAGGCGGCAGACATCGATAATGACGGGGATATGGACATTGTTGCTGCACATCACAGCGGGGAATGGGAAGCCGCCAATGCCCCCTCGATCTTATTCTGGTATGAAAACCCAGGCTGGGAAGCACATGCCATTGGTGAGGCGCCTAATTTCATTAAAGACCTCAGCATCGCGGATTTTGACAATGACGGGAAACGGGATATCGCTACCCTTAGTTTTGAGACCAGTACGTTACGCATTTTTCAACCACAGGATGCTAACGATTGGGAATTGGTTCAGGAATACACCAACTACGGCAACCTCCATGAAGGTATGGATGCTGGGGATGTAAACGGTGATGGGTTTCCCGATATTGTCGCCCAGGGGCATGTATTCCACAGCCCCGGAGAAGATTTGCAATCCCCCTGGGAAACCGATACCATCGATTCGAAATGGAATACTCAAACCGGGGATTGGTCGCGTAATGGTACCAAGATCTTTTTGCGCGATTTGGATAGGGATACCAAAAGCGAGGTATTCATCAGCCATTCCGAACGGGCTGGGTACCCATTATCCTTTTACAAAAAGATGGGGGATACCTGGATAGAACACATCATCGCGGACAGTATTCCGGCTTGCCACACGCTGCAGGTTTTCGATTTTGACCAGGACGGCGACTATGATGTCCTTGCGGGTGTTAACAAATCCCGAGCCGAAGGATTGGAATTTGACACCTTCCCGATCACCATTTTCCTGGCCAATGAAGATCATTCCGAATGGCAGCCGAAGGTACTGGCTGAGGATGGCATTTATAACGGTCAGGCAGTGGATTTTGACAATGACGGGGATCTGGATATTTTTCGATACCAGACCCATGATGCGGTAAGCTACCAGTTATTGGAGAACCTGTTAACCTATTAGTCATGCTATCAAAACACAACTGCGTTGTATGGTTTTGTACGGGGCTATTTATACTACTAACCCTTCCTGTTATTGGACAGATTAAGATCATCTTCGATACCGATTTTGGGGGTGATGCTGACGATTTGGGCGCCTTGGCTATGCTCAATCATTTTCAAAACAAAGATGAAATTGAACTCTTGGCGGTCATGTGTTGGAGCACCGAAAAATATGCTGTTAGCGCCATAGATGCGGTAAATACGTTTTATGGAAATCCGGACATCCCTATAGGTCGTAGGGCGGAAGAGGTGCAGGTTACCGAGTGGAACCATACCAAAGTACTGGCAGATAATCTTCCACATGACACTTCCTATGAAAAAGCATTGGAAACCACAGTCCTGTATCGCAAACTCCTTACCGTTGCTGAGGATCAAAGCATCACCTTAGTCACGGTCGGTCCGCTGCTCAATATCAAAAGACTAATTGATTCCAGGGCAGATACGCATTCGTCCCTGAACGGTTTGGAGCTTATTGAGGCTAAGGTGAAAGAATTTGTGATCATGGGCGGACAATTCCCAAGTGGAGAACGCAGGGAATGGAACTTTGATGGCAACATGCCCGGAGTTACACAATATGTTTTAGGGAAATTGAATGAGATGCCCATCACCTTTTTAGGCTATGAAATTGGTTTGGATATCAAAACGGGGGAAGTGTTTAATGATCTGCCAAAAGACACCCCCCTCTATCTGGGCTTTCACCATTTTAGTAAGTACGCCCCCTGGCTCAACCATCAGTTTGAGGGAAAGATCTATGACAATTCAACCTACGATCAAACCGCCGTACTGTATGCAGTTCGGGGAGGGATCGGCACCTATTGGCACCGCGGCAGGAACGGCATTTGTCTGCCCGATCCTGAGGGAAGAAATACCTGGGAGGTCTCGGATACATCAGAACACACCTATTTGGTTTTGGACTGGTCCAAAGCACAAATGGAAGAGGAAATTGAAAAATTTATGTTAGGCAAATTTTAGATCATGAAAAAAACTATACTCCTGCTACTGCTGCTGACTGTTGCAGCAAACGCACAAAAAAAAGTAATTCTTGACACGGACCCTTCCTACGATCCGGATGATATGGGTTGTATGGCCATGATGCACAATATGGCAACCAACGGGGAATGTGAGATCCTGGCCATTGTTAACACCATGCATCAAAAAGAATCTCCACTTTGTATTAGTGCAGTTAACTATTTCTATAACCGCAAAGCCATCCCCGTGGGCGATTATATGGGCTATCCTGAAAAGAAAGTCGCTCCCGAAGAAAGTTATGATTACCATATCTCACGGGATTACCCAAGATATCATAAAGAATGGGAAGATATCAGTGATGCGGTAAAACTATACCGGGAAATATTGGAGAGTGCGCAAGACTCCAGCATTACCATCATTGTGGTGGGCACCATGCACAATGTATATGGCCTGCTAAAGTCCGGCCCGGATGAAATTAGTGCCAAATCCGGAAAACAACTGATGGCCGAAAAAGTGGCCCTTGTAGCTACCATGGGGGGCAACTTCCTGGATAACAAAGGTTGGGACCGTACCAATTGGGGCGGTTCGGAACACCTTTGCTCCTATACAGACTGGTCCTGTTTAAATGAGGAGCGCAACCAGATGTGCCGTTACGTTATTGAAAACTGTCCCGCCCTCTTCATGGCTTCGGGTTGGGAAAACGGAAACGGCGACTATTTTAACGCCAACAATGGTAACGTAATGACCGGGCAGGGGCTCAAACAACTCCCGGAAGATCACATTATTCGTGTCGGTTATGAAAAGTATTTTGAATATCGCCGGGGAGCCCATGATATCAGCCGGCACAGTAATGACCAATGCGCATTGCACTATGCTATTCGTGGTGAAGGGGAAAACTATACTGCCTTTACGAATGGCACCATCACCCTAACTGAAAAGGGCGTATGTTCCTGGGAGGATACCGTAGACCGAAAGCAGGGCCATATTCAAAAGAAAAGAAAGGATACCTTAATTGCACAGGAAATTGAAGCGCTCATGTTGGGGGATGTGCCTGAGGTGGATGAAACTCCTCCGACCCGTCCTCAAAACATTCAACTCCTTGAAAAAGATGGGCAAAAAACCCTGGTTTGGGAAGCTTGTGATGATCCTGATATAGGGAGTTGGGTCGTGGCCTATAATATTTATAAGGATGGGGAATTTGTGCACCAGGCCTATGGTACCAAATACGTTTTGGGGGATGCTTCTGGGGTGTATGAAATAAAAGCCGTCAATGCCAGTGGTACCCTCAGTGATCCGGCAAATTATCCCCCGGAGTAGTTGCCATCCGAAGTAAACCTTACCAACTATGCGAGCGAACACTATAAAAATTGAAAATCAAAATACAGTCAGGTATCAAAGGAATGTTTTCGGTTCACGGATCATACCCTTGATCGCCCTAATACTCCTAACAAGTCTCAGTATGAGCTGTAAAAGTACCCTATTGAAAGAAAGTGCTACGATACGCGTCACTGATCCAAATGCTGATGCAAGTGTTAAGCATTTGATGCTCCGTATCAAGGAAATCCCGAAAAGCGGCTATGCCTTTGGACATCAGGATGCTACGGCTTATGGTTTGGGCTGGAAAAATAACGGCTCAATTTACAAAAGCGATGTTGCTGAAGTTTCAGGTGACTTTCCCGGGGTGTTCGGTTTTGAAATTGGTCATATTGAACTGGGTCACGAACAGAACCTGGATTCGGTCAATTTTGATCTCATGACCCGGCTGATCCAAAAAGCACATGACACAGGGGGGATCATCACCATAAGTTGGCATCCTGACAATCCGGCAACCAAAAAATCCGCATGGGATCCTTCACCAGTTGTAAATGCCATTCTTGATGGGGGAGTTTTGCATCCCAAATACCAAGCCTGGGTGGCCAAAGTAGCCGATTTTATGCACGGACTCAAAACCAAAAAAGGGAAGCCTATCCCCATCGTTTTTCGTCCTTTTCACGAAATGAACGGCTCCTGGTTTTGGTGGGGGCATGGCAATTGTACTCCGGAGGAATTCCGACTGCTATGGAAACAGACGTACGACCTATTGACCAATACCTATGAGGTGCACAACCTGTTGTATTGCTATTCCACCGATGTGGTACAAAGCGAAGCGGAATACCTTAGGTTTTATCCCGGGGACGACTATGTGGACCTCCTGGGAATGGATCTCTATCACAAGAATTCTACCGAAGAATACATAACACTTTTAGAGGATAACCTCACCCTACTGGCAAAAATCGGGAAACAAAAAAGCAAACCCTATGCCATGACAGAAGGAGGATTGAATATGATTCCGGTGGAAGACTGGTGGACCAATGTACTCGACAAAAATGTTGCGGATAAAGGTATCGCCTGGGCGCTCTTTTGGCGCAATGCCTGGCCTAACCATTATTATGCCCCTTTTGAAGGACAAGAAAGCAGTGAAGACTTCAAAAAATTCAAGGCACTTAATCATGTGCTCTTTTTGGAAGAACTAAAGAACATCCGTTAACCGCTGAACTACTAAACCACCAACCATGGAAAAACTTCGCTTAAAGGAAAAAATGGGCTATGGCTTTGGAGATTTTGCCTCCTCCATGTACTGGAAGATGTTCAGTGTGTACCTGCTCTTTTTCTATACTGATGTCTTTGGCATTTCCGCGGCAGTGGTAGGAACGATGTTTCTTATTACCCGGATTTTCGACGGCCTTAATGATCCCCTAATGGGAATTCTGGCAGACAGGACCACCACCAGATGGGGGAAGTTCAGGCCTTATTTGTTGTGGATGGCGATTCCTTTTGGCATTTTCGGAGTGCTGTTGTTTACCACTCCCGACCTTGAGGTTTCCGGGAAAATCATCTACGCCTATGTCATTTATTGTTCGATGATGCTGGTGTATACGGCGGTGAATGTTCCCTACGCCTCCCTACTGGGTGTAATGACCTCTGACTTAAAGGACAGGACCTCATTGGCCTCCTACAGGTTCATTTTTGCATTTGCAGGAAGTATCCTCGTGTTGGCTACGGCAGAACCCCTGGTGGAATTTTTTGGAAAGGAGTCCAGCCCGCAAAAAGGATGGCAATCCACTATGGCCATTTACAGTGTATTGGCTGTAGTACTATTTTATGGCACCTTTCGCCTGACCCGGGAACGGATCCAACCCCCCAAAGAACAGAAGACATCACTCAAAAACGATCTGAAAGACCTTGCTAAAAACAAGCCCTGGTTTATCCTTCTGGGCGCTGGTATTTGCACCCTTATTTTTAACTCCATCCGGGATGGCGCTACGATCTATTATTTTAAATATTATTTCCTGACACAGGAGGCCTTTCAATTACCGTTGCTCAACGTCCCCCTCACCTTTAGTACCCTCTACCTGGTCTTAGGACAAGGTGCCAATATTTTAGGAGTGATCATGGCTAAGCCCGTTTCCGACAAGGTAGGCAAAAAACGCACCTTTATTACAGCCATGACAACCGCCACGGTATTAAGTATCCTCTTTTACTTTTTTCAACCGGAACATGTGATCTTGATCTTTGTGTTCCAATTTCTAATTAGCATTTGCGCAGGCATTATCTTTCCATTGCTCTGGTCTATGTATGCGGATATTGCCGATTATTCGGAATGGAAAACGGGACGAAGGGCCACAGGTTTGGTCTTTTCCTCCTCCTCAATGTCCCAGAAAATGGGTTGGACCCTGGGAGGCGCACTGACCGGTTGGATTTTGGCTTTTTATGGCTTTGAAGCCAATATGGAACAGACCGATGCGGCTAAAACAGGCATCCGGATGATGATGAGCATCCTCCCCGCCCTGGGAGCATTTTTATCCGCTGCCATCCTGGTCTTTTATAAACTGGATGACCGCTTTATGCAAAGAATTAATAAAGAACTCACCGAAAGACGAGAAGAAAACGCAACAACATAACTATGGAACAATCAAATCATACCAAATTACTGGATGCCTTATTCGAACGTCACAATGCCCTGATCGAACAAAAAAACAGTCCTATCCCCCATCCGTCCAACATCTTTACGAAATACCAATATCCCATCCTCACCGCAGCACATGCCCCCTTGCATTGGCGCTATGACCTCAACCCCAAAACCAATCCTCAACTCTTGGAACGGATCGGGGTGAATGCAGCCTTCAATGCAGGAGCCATTAAGTGGCAAGGAAAATACGTACTTGTAGTTCGGGTTGAGGGCAAAGACCGCAAATCCTTTTTCGCCTTTGCCGAAAGCGATAACGGGATTGACAACTTCAAATTCTGGGATGCCCCTTTAGTACTCCCCCAGACGGAGGAACCTGATGTAAATGTGTATGACATGCGCTTAACAAAGCATGAAGACGGGTATGTCTACGGTATTTTTTGTACGGAACGCAAGGACCCTTCAGCACTTGCTTCCGATACCTCGGCGGCCGTTGCCAATGCCGGTATTATCCGTTCCAAGGACATGATTAGCTGGGAGCGACTTCCGGACTTGATCTCAGGTTCCAACCAGCAACGTAATGTGACCTTACACGAAGAATTTGTCAATGGTCGCTATGCCATTTACACCCGACCGCAGGACGGATTTATCGATACCGGCGCCGGAGGAGGTATTGGCCTGGGCTATATCCGGGACATGACACATCCCGAAGTTCAGGATGAGGTAATCATCAATCCCAAAGTGTATCATACCATCTATGAGTTAAAGAATGGCCAGGGGCCTTCTCCCTTAAAAACCAAAGACGGTTGGCTGCATCTGGCGCATGGGGTTCGCAATACCGCTGACGGATTGCGCTACGTATTGTATCTGTTTATGACCGGTTTGGACGATATTGAAAAAGTGACCTACCAGCCCGGAGGGTATTTTATGGCGCCGGACGATACGGAGATTATTGGTGATGTGGGCAATGTGCTATTCTGTAACGGTTGGATCGCCGATGCGGACGGCGCCGTATTTATCTATTACGCCTCTTCCGATACCCGCATGCATGTGGCTACGACCCATATCGATACGCTGGTGGATTATTGCAAGTACACTCCTAAAGACGAATTGACCTCAGGCGGTTCTGTGAACACGATTTTGTCTTTAATTGAAGCGAACCAAGGATACTACTAAAACCATGCGTAACCCCAACATTGCTTTTAAAGAAAGCCTGGATAAGGAACTCGCTAGCATTCTTAGTTATTGGCAAAAGCATACCGTAGACCACAGTAATGGCGGATTCTATGGGCGTATTGATCATAACAACGAAATCGAAGCCAGACATTCCAAAGGTATCATTTTGAACACCCGAATCCTCTGGACCTTTTCCCGGGCGAACAATTTCTATGGAGATAATCGCTATAAAACCGAATGCGAAAGGGCTTTTTTCTATTTACGAGACTACTTTCAAGACATTGAAAACGGTGGGGTGTACTGGGAAGTAGACCATTTGGGTAAACCGACAAACACCCGAAAGCAGATCTATGCACAGGCCTTTTGTATTTATGCACTCTCCGAATACTACAAGTACTCGGAAAAAGAAGAAGCAGTACAGTGGGCGATGGCACTATACCAACTGATAGAGGAAAAGGCCTATGACCCAGTATTTGACGGTTACCTCGAAGCCTTTGGCGAACAATGGGAAACCATTGCCGATGTGCGTCTGAGTGAAAAAGACCTGAATGCCCCCAAAACCACCAATACCCATTTACATATCCTGGAAGCCTATACCACCCTTTTTGAGGTGACCCGGGATCCAAAGGTCAAAAACGCCCTGGAGCGATTGCTCCGGTTATTTGCGGACAAACTGTTTGATGAGGAAGGGCATTTACGCCTGTTTTTTACCGAAGACTGGGTGGGGCAGTCCACCGAAATTTCCTTTGGACATGATATTGAAGCCGCCTGGTTGCTGATACTCGCCGCCAGAACCATTGGCAATCAACCCTATATCGCCATTTTTGAAAACTTAGGAGTAAAAGTGGCCGACACTTTTTTAAAAAAAGCCCTGGATCTCGAATTTGGGGTAATCAACGCCCAGGACCGTACTACCGGCGAGGTGGATGCTGACCGCCACTGGTGGCCGCAAATCGAGGCCATGGTAGGCCTCTGCTATATTTGGAGAATTACACAGGAGAAACGCTATCTTGACTACGTAGCGAAGATCTGGTCATTTACCCAAAAACACATCATTGACCATAAGCATGGGGAATGGTTTTTTAGAGTTGATTCGGAAGGCGTGCCTTATGAAATAGAGGATAAAGTTGGCCCCTGGAAGTGCCCCTATCACAACGGTCGGGGTTTGATGGAAATCCTGGAGATACTTTAAGGAAATACAGCAAAATTCAGGAAAGGGGTAGCTTTTGGGTATCTTAGGGGTATATGGGATATATGATCAATAATCATATATACTTGTTACAGCACATATGAATTTCAAGAATATTCTAATCATATTTTCATCTTTGGCTGTTTTTAGCTGCTCAAATGGTCAAACTGATCTTAATTTTGAGCAAGAAGTTCTCTACGAGGTAATCCCAAAAATTATTGATTCTCAATTCGAGAATTTGCAAGGAACTTTTATGATTCAAAAAGCTACTAGTGATAGTACTTCAGTTTGGATTCAGGAAACCTCGGTTAATGCAATTGTCGGAATAATGGACTCCGTTTACGGATTTGATCAATCATTTTATGACAAATATGTAAATCTGCACTTCTCCGATATCGGACTTGAATTCATTTCATTAAATGCCGGTAACGACTATAAATTGGATATTTCAAAAATTGAAACTAAAGAAGATTATAAATACAAATATCTAAGTGAAGTTCCCGGACCTAAAAAGCGTTGGAAAAGAAGCAAGGACTTTTATTTGTTGGGCTTAATAGGCTTTTCCAGAATTCAGTTCGATCAGAAAAAGAAACATGGAATAATGGATTTCAAACTGACTTGCGGCCAACAATGTGGTCTAACCGCCCTAGTTTATTTAAAAAATGACGGCGGGGACTGGGAGATTGATGAAATCGAGTCTATTGTCATGGAATAAAAACGTGCTGTAACAATGGCTATAATCCATTGCGCTTTAAGCTGTTTAAGATTACCTTAGTGTAATAAGAAGGCTACAGATTCCTACTTCGAAATTCTCTGAATTTCTTCGCAACGGAATCATAGCCGAACCGTTGTGTGTCATTAATCAAATGGATAATAAGACCAAAATAGAACCGGGAATAGGAGCAGCAGGTTTTTATCTGAATCAGATTTACCCCTCAAATCTTGTGAATCCTGAAAAAATTAATGATTCTAATAATGAAGAAATTGTTCAATTGGAAAATGTAATTCTTTGGCTAAACAATGGTCGAATTTCGCAAATAGGATTAGTCAAGAACTATTCAGGAACGATTGAAAATCAAATTGGAATAGGTAACACCTTATCAGATTTGATAAAACATTTTGGAGAATTGGTTGAGGATGAAGAGGACAATTTGATTCTACAACACTATCCAGGAATTTGTTTTGAAACTGAAAGGTGGGAAGGAGAGCCCGGATTTGAGCAAGTCTCAGATAATTTAGATAAAAAGATTACCGAAATTTATGTTTATCCAATTGACAAATAAAAAACGCCACACAACAATGGCTATAGCCCATAGCTAACACTTGGCCATTTTTTTCTAACTTCAATTAACTAAAAAATGTCTGGCGCTGGCCACGGGCCATAGCCGAGACCGTTGTAGCACATATGAAAAGAATATTCGAAATATCGTTAACCCTAGTAGTTGGAACATTTTGTTTTGGCCAAAATAACTTGCTCACTGAAAGCGAAACGCATATTTTTTGGCAACCTGGAAATAAACTGGAATGGACGGATTTTCGAGCAGATGCAAGTAAAATACCAAACGCTAAAAAATATTGCGATACTGTTGGCCTTTGCACTGCGGCTTCACTTGGGGTTTTTACTGTATTGGACATTCCAAAAAAGAAAAGACAACGAGGAAAACTAAGAGAGAAAATATATGTTGCGCCAGCTTTTGAGTATTCGACATCGTATGTCGTTCAGAAAGACAGTCTTGGAATTGAAAAACAACAAGTGGTTTTTGATATGTTCGAATTATCAGCAAGATATATACGGAAAGAGTTAAGTTCAATGCTGGAGAAAATGGACGCTTACGGTACTTTGTCCATATGGTTAAAAACCATAGAAAGTGATGCACAAAAACTCAGGACCCAAATGGTGGATTCCTACACTAAGGATGTGTATATCGATAATCGTCCCGGTGCTTATTTGGAATGGAAAGAGAGGGTGGACAGTACATTGAATGACTTGGAAAAATTTGCAACAAAACCCGAAGATTGCCATCGCTTTGTCACAAAACAACCTTTGGAAAAGGATTATAAAATGGCCAAAACTGTTGTGGGAAAACTATTTGAATAAAAAAAATAAGTGCTACAACAAGGGCTATAATTTATAGCTACAATTCGTTAACTTGAAACTAAGTAATCATCAACGGCTGGATTTGCCACGGCTGGAAATCTACCCTTCGACGAGCTCAAGGCAAGTCGATTTCCAACGCCGCCACAAATCATAGCCGGACCGTTGTGGTGCATTAAACATATTATGCTTTTTAGAACGTTTAGACTAGTCTTGGCAACCATGATTCTTGTTTGTTGTAGAAACGAACAGGTAAAAAACGAAGTTGTGGTGTCACATGGTAGAAAAGATTCTGGAATGGTTGGAAAGGAAGTAGAACTAAAAACAAATCAATTTATTGACTTCAGATCGCTTCTCAATAGAGTAGATCAAATAACCTGCAATGACAGTATCCCGATTATAAAAGTTGAAAGGGATAAGGTTAGACATATATTTTATATAAATCTGCCTTGTTGGGATGATCACGATATTTATGATTATAGTCAAAGCAATGTTTTAATAATTCATAATGATAGCATAGAAAAGAGATTAATAAATCCTTGGGTTAACAGTAAGTACCCCCTTAACGATCTCGGCATAGTCTTAGAAAAAGATCTTACAAACAAGGGAAGAGATGCTAATTGGAGTATTAGTCCCACAAAACATATTTTACAAATTTCTGTTTCAGAAAAAAAATTAGAACTGTTGCCTGTTATTTTCAGCGAATTGGTAGAGGCTTTGGAGCAAATATCTTTAGAAGTGGAAATTAGAATTTGGTTAATAGATTATCTCCCTCATTATATTCCTCCAGATCCCCCGAGTCTGAATAATAATTAACGCACCACAACAATGGCTACAATTCACCCCTACCCACCATCTCCATTTAAATAAATTCCTACATTAGAATAACAAAAAACAAGCGGCACGATTTCACCCCTGCCGGGACGAAATCATAGTCGGACCGTTGGGCGTAATTTTGGAGTAATTTTTGAGGTCTTAATTAATATGAAAAGACTAGGCTTTACTTTCTCGATTTTTCTAATAGTTGGACTTGCTACACATGGACAGGACAACACAATTTCTGAATCTGATTTGTATGGATGCTGGACTATGGAACGTGTTACTCGAGAAAACGGACCAAAGAAAAGAACATATACCGTATGTGACTCTGTAGACAGAAAAACTATAGGAAAGTATAGGAATATTATTTTTCGCGCTTATAATAAATGTGAATTCCCAGCAGCAATCCAAGACGTGGTTTGCCCTGTTATTTATCAGAATGTAGAAGGAACATGGACTTATGACGAAAAATCTGGAATTGTAGAAGTATTTTATCCAAAGGACTTTAAGAAAGAGTTTTGGGATGCTGTAAAAGAAGAATATCCTGAAATGAAAATTCCTAACCCAAGAATGAAAATAAAATTTAGAATAGTTGGACTTGAAAATGGGAAACTGCAAATAGAAAAAAATACACCCAACAAGGTGTATAATTAATTGCGGGAGAATTTTCCAAATGGAAAATTCTGCAATCAACTATCTTTAAAGTTATGCGGACATTACCCATTGGAAAAGCTTGCAACTAATTATACACAAGACCGTTGGTGGTAATTTATAAAAATCCATGAATGATTAAAAAATTTACTGTTATGGTTATCGGAATTCTTGTTTTTCTCTCATGCAGACAAAATCAAGAAAAAGCAAAAATCGATTGGGTTTTTGTAAAAGGGGGAACATTTGAACAGGGAAAAAATCAAATAATTATCAGTCCCAAAGGAGACACGATACATGGTTTTACAAGTCCTCATCGAATAGTCGAACTTAGGGATTTCTACATAAGCAAATATGAAATTACAGTTGGACAATTTAAAGAGTTTTGCAGGAGTACCGGAAGGAAAATGCCTAAGCCACCTATTAAGAACGCCCACGGAAAAGAAGTTTATTATAATTGGGAAAATGAAAATCCAATGTTAGCAACTTGGGACGAGGCAAATGATTATGCTAAATGGGTCAGTGGAAGATTACCAACAGAAGCAGAATGGGAATATGCAGCAAAAGGTGGACAAAAAAGTAAAGGATTCCAATATAGTGGAAGCAATAATCCACTTGAAATTGGTTGGGTAGGAGAAAATGCTGATAGTAGCTTTCATAAAATTGGTCTTCTAAAGCCGAACGAACTTGATATTTATGATATGACCGGAAATGTAAGTGAATGGGTGTCTGATTGGTATAATCCTAAAAAAGACAGTTTAGTAAGCAAAATAGATCCACAAGGACCGCCAAATGGTGAAGACAAAATTTCAAAAGGAGTTAGTTGGTTTTATAACGCTATGGATGAAAATGGGAAACCTCTAAAATATGGTATTCATATGCCTGAAGTAAGATATCAATCATCAAGAGATACTCGAAGTGATGGCTTTGGATTTAGAATAGCAAAAGATAAATAAAAACAACCATCAACAATAGCTACAATTCAGCCAGTAATTATCGTTGGTTTAGTATTAATTTGTAATCAACTAGTAATAATCTTACTGCAAACCTGGGGTACATAAACCGGCAGGCAGGGCAGAAACCGTTGTAACACATCAAAAAAGGGAATGAATGGAAATGTTCGTCTAGCATATACGACAGTATGACAAAGACATTTACGTAAAATATATGGAAGCTATTATTGCGGTGGTAGGTTTTTTAGGAGCTGGAAAAACAACACTATTAAAACGCCTGACGACCGGCTATCTTGATAAAGGTTGGAAGCCTTTTATCATTCTTAATGATTATGAAAATGCAAATCTTGATGCCCAACAATTTATTGAGCAAATAGCACCGAACCAGGTCAGGGCGCTTAGTGGCAGTTGCATTTGTTGTAGTGGCATAAATGAACTTAGAAATTTTGTCAATAGGATTCCCAAACGGACTCACGGAATTACCCTTATTGAAGCTAATGGCACTTCTGATGCTTGTTCACTCATGAGCTTTCTTGGTGTGGGTCTCAACGATTGGTTTTTACCACCCGTTCAAATATCGGTTGTTGATGTTAAAAATTGGCAAAGAAGAGGAGAATACAATGAACTTGAAGCAAATCAGATACAGGTATCTTCTTTGATCGTATTAACCCATATTGAAACTATAGCATCGGACCGGTTACCCTTTGTCGTTAACGAACTGCTTAGACTGAATCCATCAGCAGAAATTATAACCATGGATGAAGTAGATGTTGCGTTAATTCCTAAACTCGCTCCATCTAAAAACAATCCTCAAAAGTTAGAACACCTTAAAGCCCATTGGTCTTCGTGCTCAGCGGATCTGCCCAATTTGCCAAATTCAGATTGCATTTATGCTATTTGTGATATGCTTCCAAAGAACATCCTACGCATAAAAGGCTGCGCTCAAATCGGAAATGAAGAGCAATACACCTATTTTGAACGAACTCCAAATGGCGAAGTCTTTATCAGACCCTTTAACGGAGTACCAATAACAGGGCCAAAGCTGCTCACTACAGGTCCCGGGAGTGAACCCGAACTACTTGAAAAAGCAATTACAACTAGTCTACTACAGCATCAAGTTCGCGATAAAAGTGAATTTAAAGTATAAGTCTTTTCAAAATCGGGCTTATGCAAGCTGAGTCCTACTGGAAAACCAAAACCACATCATCGACCACAAAAATGGGGAATGGCTTTTAGAGTATATGCCAACGGCAATAGGCAGGTTCACCCCTACCTTTACTTCCTTTTTTCTATTATTTCTAAATTAGGGTAACAAAAAAGGATCATTTTTTTACCCTACCGGGCGAAATCATACCCATGACCATTAAGGGCAACTATAGGAATATAAAATGCTAGGCGAGAAAGAAAGCATAATTGAAAGAATTTTTGATAGCCGGGATAAAAATGGCCTTTGGAAAGTGATTTCTAAAACACATAAGTATTATCCTGATTACCTACATTACGTCCCAAACTATAACGCCTCGCTTTGGGCCTTACTATTGTTGGCAGAACTTGAGTGTGACAAAGATGATGTTAGAGTTAAAACGCCATTGCAAATAGTAAAAAACCATTTGTTTGATAAAGCGTATGGAATTTACTCCTTAAAAAAAGACCATTTTCCAATACCCTGTTTAAATGGAAATATGCTGTATTTGGATTGCTACTTTAATGATGGGCCAGACGAAAAAAGTAATAGCCTATTGGATTTCTTTTACAAGAATCAACGATTTGACGATGGAAAATATGAAGCCCCGAAAAATCAATTTTGCACCAACACAAGTTGCTACGGGAAGCATAGTTGCTATTGGGGCATTGTTAAGCTATTCAAAGGAATTTCTTTTATCCCCAATGATAGGCGTAATGAAAAAGTTGAACTGTTAAAAGAAAAATGTATCAGCTTCATATTAAAACATAAAGTATGTTATAGCTCCAGAAATCCTGATAAGATCATGATCAACAAATTGGATTTATTAACATTTCCAAATTTTTACAAAGGAGATTTTTTGGAAATACTTTGGCTCCTGAAACGAGAAGAAATTGAGTCGGAAGAATTAATTCCGGCGATAGAATTATTGAATTCAAAGAAAACCGAAGATGGAAAATGGGTGCTAGAAAGAACAATGAATAATATGGTTACCTCAATTGGAAAAGTTAATGAGCCTAACCCATTTGTTACCCAAAGAGCAAAGGAGGTATTGAACTATTATACGAAAACAGCCCCTAACAAGGTGTAGCGTACCTGGTAACCCTTTGGGTCAGCAAAACACCAAATACAAAACGTTGTGCTTCATACTAAAAAACAAAATTACAAATGAGACCAAAGCAAGTAATCGAAAAATGGGTAGCAGCCTTTAACGCCGGGAACGCGGAAGCGATTTCGAATTTTTATCACGATGACGCCATTAATCATCAGGTGACCCAACAACCGGTTGTGGGGAAAATCGCAATCCGGGAAATGTTTGCACATGAGTTTAACCAGGCGGATATGACGTGCATTATTGAGAACATTTTTGAAGATAAGGATTGGGGAATTTTGGAATGGAAAGACCCACTAGGACTACGCGGCTGTGGATTTTTTCAAATTGAAGACGGAAAAATTAGATTTCAACGAGGTTATTGGGATAAGCTGTCCTTTTTAAGACAACATAAATTACCGATCCCAAGGGAATAGAAGACGCAAAACGCAAAAGTGTATCACCGTAATTTGTTGGACTGTTCGCTTCGCTTGGAATGAGTGATTTCACTATCTTTCGGTAAGTTCTGGGCATGCTAGCATCCCTACCGGACTTTTTACCGGCGGCATGAACACTATAAAAATGACACATTACGAAACGGAACTAAATAGAATTAGAAAGAAGGTCTTCTCAAACCAGGGACAACTGGATACCGTTATTGGGATTCGCAATTACATTGACAACAATTATGATATTAATTTGAATTTAAATGTGTTGTCACACCTTGGGTTTGTGTCTAAATATCACTTGCTTCGGTTATTCAAAAGATATTACGGTCAAACACCAAGGCAATACCTGATTGATACCCGAATTAAAAAATCCAAGGAACACCTTAAAAATGGAATGACCGTAACTGAAACCTGTTTTGCCGTTGGATTTGAAAGTTTAGGATCATTTAGCACCTTATTCAAGCATAAAACCGGAAAAACCCCGGCTCAATTTCAAAAAGAGCAACTTTCGAGAAGCAACTTAAATTTTGATTCTGGAATTTGTGAGCGCTAACTGCAATAGTACAACCATGAAAATAACACTGATTAGTATTCCGGTGCGAGACCAACAAAAAGCTTTAGAATTTTACACAGAAAAATTGGGTTTCATTGTAAAAAAGGATGCCCCTTTGGAAGGTGGAAATAGGTGGCTGACCTTGGTTTCAAAAGAAGCGCAGGACGGACCGGAATTATTGTTGGAACCGGCACCCAATCATTTTGAGCCCAGCAAAGTGTATCAGGACGCCTTAATGGAAGCAGGAATTCCGTGGACGCAATTTGATGTTGAAAATGTTGATGCTGAATATGAACGGTTGTTAAAACTTAGCGTTGAATTTAGTGTAAAGCCGACTCAAATGGGGACGGTAAAATTTGCGGTGTTCAATGACACCTGTGGAAACAACATTCAAATTGTCGAAATGCTTTAAGACAAAAACACCTTGTTACTACCTTAAATGATCACGTACAAACTCCCTGGGACTTTGGTGTTTGTATTTCTTAAACGTCCTATTAAAATGGCTCAAGCTTTCAAATCCCGAACTAAAGGCTACTTCTTGAATTGGAATAACCCGGTGCATTAACAAGTGACATGCGTTCTCTATCCTTGTTTTGTTTAAAAATGTAATAAACGAATGTCCCGAGTTTTGTTTAAACCACCTGCAAAAAGACTGTGGCACCATATGGGTGAGATCCGCCATTTGTGCAACCGTTAGTTTTTGGTCAATGTGATCCAGGATATGGTTATTCACCTTGGCAAACTTCTCTATTTTGTGCTTTTGGTTATGGTGGTAGGTATAGATCTCTGTGGTCAATAGGGTTTTCTCTTTATGTAAAACCAATAGCTGTATAAGTTCCATTAAAGCGCCAAGCTGTTGTATGTGATTCAGGTTCTCGAACCTGGTAATGCCTGTAACCATCGCTTCTGTTGGGTTGTTGAATTGGATGCCGCGTTTAGCTAGTTCAAATAAGGCATGAAAAGCTTCACATTCCCGAAAGGAGGTAAAAATGGCAGGGTCAAACTGAAAAACCATCGCCTTTTGTTTTTCTAAGTGGTTGTGCTTTAAGCTCACCCAGTTATGGGGAATATTCTTCCCTACCAACACCAAATCGTAATTTGAAAATGGGGTTATAGAATTCCCAACAAATCTTGTCCCTTCACCACGGAGGATAAAGGTGAGCTCTACTTCGGGATGATAGTGCCAAAAGGGTGCAAAAGCAGCCGTTTCTTTTTTAAAAAAATGAAAAGACCGTTTTGTGGCCGCAATCCCAATTTGTTCCAACTCCGCTTTCAAAATAGCATCTTACAAACAACAAAGGATATAAAAATACACTAAGATGTTTAGATATGCATAGTTTGGATTAAAATTGAAAAAGAAATTCCTCTTGTTTCCCTTTAATTTTGATGCATTAATTGTATTTAGATCATGGAAACGCTACAACTTTTGGATCAGCCGTACACGGTAACAGCTGCGCATATCGATTTCTACAAAACCAATCGATACATTACCTTAAAACAGGTCCTGGACCCCGACCTGCTGGCACATTTTAATCGGGTAATTTCTAAAAAAGTCGACGAGTTAAATCAGCAAGACGTTCCTTTAGAAGACCGAAGTACCTATGGAAAGGCGTTTTTGCAATTATTCAACTTGTGGAAACAAGATGAGGACATAAAGGAATTGGTGTTTAGTAAACGGCTGGCAAAGATCACCGCAGACTTGATGCAGGTAGAAGGAGTACGATTGTATCACGATCAGGCGTTGTTTAAGGAAGGTGGTGGTGGGATTACCCCCTGGCATGCCGACCAACATTACTGGCCATTAGCAACGGACAAAACCATTACCGCCTGGATCCCTTTACAGGAAACCCCGCTAAACATGGGTCCGCTGGAATTTAGTGCCGGAAGTCACCAAATTTTAGAAGGCAGGGAATTGTCCATTGGGGATGATAGCGAGGTATTCATTGAAAAACGCTTAAAAGTGACCGATTTCAAGCATGTTATTGCCCCTTTTGATGCCGGTGAGATCAGCTTTCATTCCGGATGGGTTTTTCACCGTGCCGGTGCGAATCAAACGGCAGAGACACGTAAAGTGATGACCATAATTTACATGGACAAGCACATGAAACTGAAGAAACCGGAGAATGACGGACAGCTAAATGATTGGAATACCTGGTGTCCTGGCGCAGAAATAGGTAAGACTATTGATACCCCGCTAAACCCTGTGCTCTATTAAATGAACAAACCAAAGTATCTATATCCCTATTGGGGCAGTGAACATTTAGATCCGGGGGCTTTCCTGGAACTTACGGTCTCCAACGGCTTTGATGGCATTGAAATTAATATCCCCCGGGATCCTGGTTTCGAAGCTTCATTCAAGGAAACGCTTCGTGCTATTCGACGAAAAAACCCTCATTTTATTTGTGGATTACAGCAGGTTTTCGGAGTTAAAGCGGAAGCCCCACAAGACTATCTCAAGAAGGTGATGAAGCGCCTGGCAGATTTGGCACAATATGATCCGTCATTTATTAATTCGCACACCGGTAAGGACTATTATTCTTTTTCGGACAATTGTAAAATAATCGACGCCATTGAAGAATTTTCTCAAAAACAGAAAATCCCGGTATACCATGAGATTCACAGGGGTCGATTTACCTTTCACAGCAGCTCCACATTGAAATATTTGGAGGTATTCCCAAATCTAAAATTTGTTGGGGATCTTTCGCATTGGTGTGCCGTTTCAGAATCCATGCTACAAGACCAGGAAGATATTGTTTCCAGAATACTTCCAAAAATATTTCATATTCACGCACGGGTGGGTCATGAGCAATCGCCTCAGGTTACTAATCCGTTTACGCCGGAATGGAGTGCACATTTAGATCGGTTTGTCAAATGGTGGCAAGCTATTGTGGCGTATCATTCAAAATATATGACACTTTCGATTACACCGGAATTTGGCCCATTTCCATATATGCCTACTATGCCATTCACCGGGGAGCCATTGGCTGCCCAAAGTGAATTAAACATTAAAATGAAGGAGTATTTAAAAACAGTACTACCATGAAAAAGGCATTTTTTATGACTTTGATCCTGCTATTGGGTTGTAAACCTTCTAAGGAAAACTCGCAAGGTGAAAATTTCTCTGAAAATGTCAACAAGTTGGCAGCACAGATTACTAACGATAGTGACAAGCTTGCATTTTTTACCAGGGAACCCTATCCGATACACCCCAGTTTTCAGCCATTCGAAACAGGTAGTGTGTTTCCCAAAGGATGGATTTTAACCATGATGCAAAATGATCTGGAAAAAGGAATGGTTGGGGTACTTGATGAACTCTACC
This sequence comes from Flavobacteriaceae bacterium, assembly GCA_028277085.1. Classification (GTDB taxonomy): domain Bacteria; phylum Bacteroidota; class Bacteroidia; order Flavobacteriales; family Flavobacteriaceae; genus Croceivirga. The sequence continues at coordinate 12,473 of JANQHL010000143.1, read as the reverse complement.
CCGGAATTAAAGCGGATGATTTGTATCATACAGCGCGCAGGGGGGGTATGGAGGATATTCCCGAAATGGGAGATTTGGTACTAACCGGAGCAGCCTGGGAAAAATCCATTATGTGGTGGAATGCAGAAACCGTTGGGAACTGGTGGGATGGTTTTGTAAGGCATGCCTTTCTAACTAAAAATGAAAAAGCCATAGCACAGGCGCATCACATTGCCAATAACCTCTTGAATTCTCAGGACGAGGATGGTTATATCGGGATATACAAGCCCAATCTTCGCTATCAACATGAAGGCTCCAACGGGGAGCTATGGGCGCAGACAACTGCCTTCAGGACCCTGTTGGCCTATTACGAATTTACAGATCGCGAAGAAGTCCTAAATGCGGTAGAAAAGGCTATGGCCCTGACGATGGAACGCTATGGTGAAGACGGAAAAAATCCTTTTTATCTACAAAATGCCTTTGGTGGTGTTACACATGGCCTGATGCTGACCGATGTGTGTGAAACCTTATATCGGATTACGGGCAATATAAGATATCAGGACTATGCCACCTACCTGTACAAAGCATTCTCCACTTACGGTATAAACAGAGCCTTTAACGATTTGCGATATCCCTACTTAATTGAGAAAGATTCGCTTTTTCAGGGACATGGAGTACATACCTATGAGCATATCCGTTCGATGCTTAATGCCTATTATCATACCGGGTATCCGGAATTAGAAGTAGCCTACAATACTATGCTTTCAAAACTGGAGTCGTGCATTTTACCCAGTGGAGCGGGTCATGGTGATGAGTGGATCCTAAAACTGGAAGCGGACCCTACAGCAACCGCTGCTGAGTACTGCGGCATGTTGGAACTAAGAAACTCCTATGGGAGCCTAATGGAAAAAACCGGGAACGTACAATTTGCAGATGCTGCTGAAAAATTAACCTATAACGGCATGCTTGGCGCCCGAAATCAGGATGGGACGGCAATTACGTATTCCAAACATGACAATTGTTATCGGTTAGATGGCAAGCATCATAAAGGAGGTGAATCCACCAATGAACCCCGGTATAAATATTCTCCTACCCATTCTGAGCCCGCAGTATGCTGTGCGCCAAATTACGGTAGAAATCTTCCCTATTTCCTGGATCAAATGTATATGCAAGCGGACAACGGTATTGCCGTGCTGCTCTATGGGCCTTCCCAATTGACCACCCAAATGAATAACACAACGGTTTCCATTGAACAACAAACCAATTATCCCTGGAATAACCAGGTAACTTTGAAGATAACAACTGATCGAGCCATCAGATTCACCTTAACGCTAAGAAAACCTAAATGGAGTGAATCAGTAGCGTTTTCTAAAAATGATACTATAAAAATTGATGGTGACTTTTATAAGATCGAAAAAGTGTGGCTACCGGGAGAAACCTTTACCATGACATTCAACAATCCTATTCAACAGAAAACGGCACGTAATGATGAAGCATATTTACAAAAAGGACCGTTGGTATATGCTTATGAAATTCCGCATTCGGAAAAAACTATAAAGCATTATGAAGGTACCGATTACAGCGATTATTACTGTTTTCCTGAAAATGACGACCATATGGATTTGGTTATTCCTGAAAGTTTTGATTCTGAAAGCATAGTAGAAGGTGAACTGGCATTGAACGGAAGGCTGTTTGATGCCTCAAAACAAAAAGAAGTAACGGTCAAACTGGTACCAATGGGCAAAACCATTTTAAGACGTGTCACCTTCCCTGAAAAAACAACAATACAATGAAAAAGTTTATCGCATACAGTTTCGTTTGCATCGTTTTTGGAGTACTCCTTTCCTGCAACACACAAAAAAAACCGGATGAGAATAAACCCGATGCGGTAGAACCAATTGAAGAACCCATTAACTGGAATAATGAAATTATTTACCACGTCATGCAGCGCAGCTTTTATGACAGCAATGGTGATTTACATGGTGACCTAAACGGGTTTACCCAAAAACTGGACTATCTCAAAGAACTCGGTGTTACCACTATTTTATTTACGCCCCTTTATGAATCCGGCTTCTATCATAACTACTTCCCCACAGATTATGAAAATATTGATCCGGAATATGGAACCAAAGAAGACTACCTGAACTTTGTTAAAGCTGTACACAAAAAAGGACTTAAGTTCCTAATGGACATGGAAACCCAATACGCGCAAAGCGGAAATATTTGGTTTGATGATTCTTACCAAAACCCAGGCTCCGAGTATTCGGACTTCATTTACTATGCTGATTCCCTAAATCAGTATCCGGAACAAATTTTTATGCCTCCTAAATCCCCAATGCATGATTTTGTAGCATGGCCCGGCAACAAATACAACATTGTTTTGCTCGATTTGAATCACCCACATGTCAAACAATGGATGATCGATTTCTACGGCTATTGGGTAGACCCCAATAAGGATGGGAATTTTGACGATGGGGTAGATGGCTTTAGAATTGATCATATCATGGATGACCTGGATTACAAAGGGATTTTTACGAACATGTATCAGGATTTTTGGCAACCCATCTTTAAAGCGTGCAAAGAAATCAATCCAAACGTTTTTGTTTTAGGGGAACAGTCAAATTGGAACGAATATGGCGACCAAATGATTATGAAAAGCGGGGCAGATGCTGCCTTTAGTTTCCCTCTTCGATTTGCGATTGCAGGGGAAGAAGGGACACATGATATGTACATTGACCCCTCTTCAAATGGCGTTACTATGGAACCACCCCGAATTCATAAGGTTGTCTCAGAAAATCTTACAAAATTTAGCGATAGTACATTCACGGTGAACTTTTTGGAAAATCACGATACGGATAGATGGGCTACAGTGGTAAATGGCAGTGAAAACCAGAAACGAAGTGCTGCCATTTTAAACCTCCTTTTACCGGGAATCCCTTCAATTTACTATGGGCAAGAGTTAGGAGTTACCGGCCAAAAGCACGAGTGGGGAAGTGATGCCAATCATATTCCGGTTCGCGAGGCTTTTCCTTGGACCAGTAATCCTGAGGATTCGGGGAATGCTTTATGGTATAAGAATGGTGGTGCAGTCTGGGATGTTTCATTTTGGAGATCGGAAGCGATTCATCAATTCAGTCTGGAGCATCAAAAGAAAGATCCAAATTCCCTTTGGCAGCACTACAAGGAACTTATTGCACTTAGAACAAGTTACGATAGTTTTAGACTAGGCGATTATTTACCTTTATTTGAAAACACAGAAGGGCTTATCGCTTTTCAACGGACGTATGGAAAAGAAAAGGCAATTGTGATAATCAATACCAACAAAGACACTCGAGAAGTACAGATGAATACCGAAGATTACGTGGAATTATATGGGCAAGGTGTTAAAGCTTCTGCTACTGAATTACAATTGGGCCCTTTTAGTTATTACATTGCACTAAGCAAAACCGATTAATCCTGATTTCGACCTTCATGAAGATCATCAAATTAAGTTGGGTTCTTATTGTGGCAATAGGGCTTTTTTCGTGTAAAGAAGACCATAAAAGCGTTGACGAAAAGCGTCCCAACATCATTTTCATCATGACGGATGACCATGCTTATCAGGCCCTCAGTGCTTATGACAACGCGTTACTGGAAACACCGCATATTGATCGTTTGGCCAAAGAAGGGATGCTATTTCAGAAGGCATTTGTTACAAATTCTATTTGCTCGCCCAGTAGAGCTGTTGCCCTAACAGGCAAATTCAGTCATTTGAATAGTGTTCGTGACAATTTGGACGTTTTTGATAGTACTCAGGTTACCTTTCCCAAATTACTCCAAAAAGCAGGCTATGAAACCGCTATTTATGGCAAATGGCATTTAAAATCCAACCCAAAAGGCTTTGATTTTTGGGAAGTCTTACCCGATCAGGGACATTACTACCACCCGGAGTTGTTAACCCCGGATGGTGAGATCAAAGCCCAGGGATATGTTACCGACGTCATTACCGATAAAGCCATTGGGTATTTGGATTCCTTGCGCTCAAAGGAGAAACCCTTTATGTTGCTATACAACCACAAAGCCCCACACCGGCAGTGGTGGCCCTCTATGCATGATCTGGAAGACTTTAAATACAAAAAGATACCGGTGCCGGAAACACTTTTTGACGAATACAAGACCAAAAGTAATGCTTCGAAAGAAGCTGAAATGCGTATTGCGGATCATATGGCCCTGAGCGCCGACAACAAAATAGCGCCGGAGATTTTAGAAAAACTCAACTACGAGGAATTCCTGGATTGGTATAAAGGGGCGTACACGGAACGGTTTAATCGTTTAACTGAAGCAGAACAAGACCAATGGCAAAAAGTATACGGCCCAATAAATGAAGAATTTGCAAAAAACTCGCCAAAAGGCCAGGCCTTAACACTTTGGAAATATCAGCGGTATATGGAAGACTACCTGGGCGTTATCAAAAGTGTCGACCGCAATGTAGGACGAATTTTGACGTATTTGGATGAAAATGGGCTTTCGGAAAACACCATGGTGATCTATACCTCGGACCAGGGCTTTTATTTAGGGGAACATGGCTGGTTCGACAAGCGTTTTATGTATGAAGAGTCGTTTAGAACGCCGCTTCTAATTCGATATCCCAACCATATCACTCCTGGTAGCAAGAATACGGATCTGGTGCAGAACATCGACTTCGCCCCCACTGTTTTGGATGTGGCAGGAGTTGAAATTCCCGAGGACATGCAAGGATTAAGTCTACGGCCCCTTTTTAAAAATGATACCGTCAGCTGGCGGGATGCGCTGTATTATCATTATTACGAATACCCCGGAATCCATATGGTAAAACGCCATTACGGCGTTCGGACCGAGCGCTACAAACTCATCCGCTTTTACTATGACATCGAAGCCTGGGAGCTCTACGATTTGGAAAAAGACCCTCAGGAACTCCATAACGTTTATGGTACTCCGGACTATGCGGAGGTCCAGGAGCAACTGCATACACGGGTGGAGGAATTACGGGTGCAGTACCAGGATGCCTCAGACAGTCTAAATCAAGCATACGTTGAACGGGATATCCAACGATTAAAAGAACTCGGCTGGGAGTAGGTATTGGTGAAATCCCAGCGGCATCCCTTTGTAAAGGCTATCGTTAGCGCTTTGTTCTAAAAACGTTGTTGAACCTTGAAATTCTCTTTCAAATTTGTATATTAGTAACTAGTTACGTTTTTGATAACATATATTATGGACTTTGATGCAATTGGGGAATTGGCGTTGGGGAGTCGGTTGCGATTTCTAAGCACCACAATTACGGAGGACGCCGAGCAAATTTACAAGGCATATGGGGTAGGCCTAAAACCAAAGTGGTTTCCGGTATTCTACTTTTTGTCACATCAAAATACAGGGAAATCGATAACCTCCATTGCTCAAGCCGTTGGACATTCCCATCCCTCGGTGATCAAAATTGTCCGGGAAATGGTAAAGGAGGAATTGGTGATCGAACAAAAAGATCCTCTTGATGGCCGTAAGAACAATATCTTGTTGACCGGGAAAGGAAAGGATATTGCCATAAAGATCAGGGGGCAATACCAGGATGTGGAGCAAGCCATCAAGCGCATGATGCAACAGACCCGACACAATATTTGGTTAGCGCTACAGGAATTTGAGTACCTACTCGATGAGCAATCGCTACTTTCCCGGGTATTAGAAGCAAAAAAGATCAGAGAATCGTCGCAAGTTACCATCCTGGATTATCTCCCCGAACACCGTTCCGCCTTTCAAGAACTTAACGAGCAATGGATCACTCAATATTTTAAGTTAGAGGATGCAGACCGAAAAGCGCTGGATAACCCCCAGGGGTATATCCTGGATAATGGCGGAATGATCCTGGTAGCCGTAGAAAATAATATCGTCTTGGGTGTTTGTGCCTTGCTCAAAATGGAAGACTCCAAATACGATTACGAATTGGCGAAAATGGCGGTTTCCCCGAAAGCAAGAGGTAGAGGGATCGGATATCTATTGGGAAAATCAAGTGTGGCGAAAGCAAAAGAACAAGGTGCCTCCTATCTCTATCTGGAGAGTAACACCATCTTAAAACCCGCCATAACCCTCTATGAAAAACTTGGATTTAAGAAAGTTTCAGGACATTATACCCCCTATGAACGCTGTAATATTCAAATGGAACTTCCATTGAAGTAATTACACCTTTATTAGCAGGACCCGTTTGCCGCAGGATCTTTCCTTCCCCCTACTATACTATTGTTAAGGGTATACCTGCAATTAGATGGCCCCTGGAAGGCACTGGAGGCCATTTGAAGTCTTTTTTTGGTGTTTTACTACTATCATACAGGTCGTTTAGAGGACAAAGCCTTGGTTTTGACTATCTTGGAGGCACATACAATCAATAATTATATCCCATTGTTGTTCATCAACCACCTTAAAATGAGAATCCTGTTTTTAGTTGCTATTTGTTGTTTGCTATCCTGTTCAACCCGGCAGAATGCATCGGAAGGGTGGAAAGTATCAAGACAAGCAGCCGAATTTGAAGCGGTTGATGCCGTTTGGTTGATATGGCCCCCAACAGATCATAAAAATGGAGAATCAGTACGGAATGTCACCACCTCGATTATTGAAGCACTACTATCAGACCTAAACATTATTGTTACCTGTGGTGACAGTGTATTATGTGATGAGGCCAATAAGGTTTTGAAAGAAGAATTTAAAGAGACCGGTAATCTGACGATCCAACAAATTCCTTCAATCGAAATCTGGGCAAGAGATATGGGGCCCGTTTTTGTTGAAACCAGCAAGGGTGGACATGCAATTGCAGATTTCAACTTTAATGCCTGGGGTTATGCGGATACTTTAGATACAGATGCTAAGACAGAGGAAATGTATGATGTTCGTGTTGCTGAGCTCCTGCAACTACCAATAGTTTCGAGTTCCATGACCAGTGAGGGTGGAAATCGAGAAGTTAATGGAAAAGGGACATTGCTAGTCACAGAGCGGGTTGAAATTGGACGAAATCCAAGCATGACAAAACCACAGATGGAAGAGGAATACCGCAGGCTTTTGGGAGTGAAGAAAGTCATCTGGTTGAAACAAGGACTTCACGAAGATGACCATACCTTTCTTGGTCCTTTGACGACTGCCAATGGAAGCAAAGCATACACTGTAGTAACTACCGACGGGCATATCGACGAATTTGCCCGATTTGTCAATGACTCAACTGTACTACTGGCCCAGGTTGATAGTACCGATTTTGATGATCCTATTGCCCTGGAAAACCATCAAAGAATGGAGGAGAATTACCAAATACTGTCTAGGGAGACCGATCAAGATGGAAATTCTTTTCATATCCTAAGAATGCCGCTTCCAAAAACCGCGCTGCACAAAATGGCACCTGGGGATTACGTATATGATTACATCAAAACATTAGACTATCGGGATGGAAGCACATTCCCAGCGGGTGATACGATTAACGTAGTTGCTGCGGCAAGCTATTTAAACTTTCTAATTACAAATTCAGTGGTATTAGGACAGAAATATTGGCGAGAAGGTCTGGATGAAGAAATAAAACGAAGGGATGAGGAAGCTCAAAAAGTCCTGGAATCGGCCTTTCCGAACCGAAAGATCATAATGTTAGATGCTTTGGCGGTCAATCTTGGAGGAGGAGGAATTCACTGCATTTCGATGCAGCAACCTAAGATTGTAATCAAAAGATAAATCTTACGATACACAACAAAAAATAAGCTCAATGCGCTTTTCTTGACGTGTTACGTCATTAAAAATCAAAATAGATGATAAAAGGACTTTATGAAACCCATTTATTTGTAGAAGATATTGAACGTTCTATTGATTTTTATTCCAACAAAATGGAATTAGAGCAAGGCCATTATGAAGACGAAAGACGCGCCGCCTTTTTCTGGATTGGGAAACCAAAACAATTCATGTTAGGATTGTGGGAAAAACCCAAAGCGGAAATTGACATAAGACATTTCGCATTTGAATGTGATCCAGAATGGGTGTTAAACGAATCGGTCCAATTCTTAAAAAAGAAAAATATTGAATGTCGAAATTTTCTAAATGACGGAACTGAAAGACCAATGGTTTTTGCCTGGATGCCCGCTATATCAATATATTTTGATGACCCTGATGGGCATTCGCTTGAATTCATAGGAATTTTAGATGGGAAATCAAAACCTGAAAATGGAATCATTTCGTATGAGGAATGGGAGGCATTAGAAATGGAATAAACTGCCATACAACCAAGAAATCCGCTAATTTCCCACCGGACTTTTCACGGAATACAACCTTGAACTGGGAATTCCATGGACTTGTTGGATGAAATTATTTCTTCCAAAAAGAAACTGGACCGTTACACCCGCCCCAACCACTCTTTTAAGGCCACCGCTTTGGTGATGATCTCTTTTACCGCAGCTAGCTTCACGCGTTGCTGCTCCATGCTATCCCGATGACGGATGGTTACCGTTTCATCCTCCAACGTTTGATGATCCACCGTAATACAAAAGGGGGTAGCTATCGCATCCTGCCTGCGATAACGCCGTCCAACAGCATCTTTGTCATCATAGGCCACATTCATCTCCCACTTTAGTTCATTGAACAATTTTTGAGCGATTTCAGGAAGTCCGTCCCGCTTTAATAAAGGGAGTATCGCTGCTTTGGTTGGTGCAAGCACCGCCGGGAGTTTTAGTACGGTCCGGGTAGTGTTATTGTCCAACTCCTCTTCCTGAAGCGAATTGGAGAACACCGCTAAAAACATCCGGTCTAATCCTATTGAGGTTTCCAACACATAAGGCACATAACTTTTGTTCTCCTCCGGATCAAAATACTGCAGCTTTTTGTTGGAGTATTTTTCATGACTTCCCAAGTCAAAATCGGTTCGGGAGTGGATCCCTTCCAATTCCTTGAACCCAAAGGGAAATTTAAATTCGATATCACAAGCGGCATCCGCATAATGGGCCAATTTTTCATGATCATGAAAACGGTAATTGGCTTCCCCCATGCCCAGAGAAAGATGCCAATTCATCCGTTTCTCCTTCCAGGCTTCGTACCACTCCTGCTGCGTGCCAGGTTTAATAAAATATTGCATCTCCATCTGCTCAAACTCCCGCATACGGAAAATGAACTGCCGGGCGACGATCTCATTTCGAAACGCTTTCCCAGTTTGCGCAATCCCAAACGGGATTTTCATCCTACCGGTTTTCTGGACATTCAAAAAGTTCACAAAGATGCCCTGTGCGGTTTCCGGGCGCAGGTACAGTTCCATGGCACTTTCCGCTGTAGCCCCCAATTGAGTGCCAAACATCAAATTGAACTGCTTCACGTCCGTCCAGTTCTTGGACCCGGAGACCGGGCATACAATTTCCAGCTCTTCTATCAGGGCTTTAACATCAGCGAGATCTTCTTTTTCCAACGACTTCCCCAGTCGTTTCAAAATGGCCTCAGCTTTTTCACGATAGCCCTTTACCCGCCCATTGGTGGCCAGAAATTGTTCCTTGTCAAAAGCTTCACCAAAACGCTTTGCTGCTTTGGTTACTTCTTTATCGATCTTCCCTTCAATTTTAGCGACGTAGTCTTCGACCAGCACATCAGCGCGGTAGCGTTTTTTTGAGTCTTTGTTGTCAATCAAGGGATCGTTAAAGGCATCTACGTGACCGGAAGCTTTCCAGGTAGTAGGATGCATAAAGATAGCGGCATCGATCCCTACAATATTATCATGGAGTTGTACCATGGCCTGCCACCAATATTCCCGGATATTTTTTTTGAGTTCCGCTCCATTCTGACCATAGTCATATACTGCGCTCAATCCGTCATAGATCTCGCTGGATTGAAACACATAACCATACTCTTTGGCATGCGAAATTACCTTCTTAAAAACATCTTCTTGATTTGCCATTGGGCAAATGTAGTACAATGGCTAAAAAGAGAAAATCTTATTTTAACTGAAATTCAGAGGAGGAAAGTAAGCGTTCGTCCTCAAAGATGTTGAGCGTATAAATTCCCGGGTCTAAAGATCCTTCAGGGACGGTAATGGCATCACAGACGCTCAGCTCTTTCCCTAAATATACCACCTCAACCCGCTTGCTGTAGGTATTCCCGCCTACGGAAACTACATTGGCATTATCCTCAATAACTGCCATATCCGGGTCTAGGAATTGCAAATAGATCACTTTTACCTCACCACTTTCATTTGGATTGCCCTGGATGGTGACACAACCCCTTAATTTTTCAATCACAGAGGCCTTATTCGTTTTTAGGGGTCGGCCGGCACGTAGCCGGAATCCGCTACCTTCCGCATTTTCCATGTTCAGATAGCTCTTTATTTTAAGCTCGTTGGCCAATTCCAGGTTCTTTTGCCGCGCCAAAGCTTCCGCTTGTTCCAAGGTATTCGTCTTCCCCCGTAACTCTTCGATCTGCCGTATGGTACGCTCGTATTTTTGGGTCAACAAAGAATTGTTGTAGCGTAGAAAGTTGTTTTTAAGCTTTAAGCTGTCAAATCTGGCTTCCAAAACCCGTAATGCCTTTCGATCGTCCTTAAGCTTGGTAATGTTAAAGTTCAGGCGTCCTACGGAGTCCAACAACTGCTCAATACGAAATCGAGAGGTCTGTAGCTCAATATCATTGATCTCATTGAGCCCCGACAACCGGTCCACCTCGGCCTTCATCAAGGTAAGGTCTTTCACCAGCAACTTTTTCTCGTCTTCCAAATAGATCATCTGGTTTTGCGACTGGGCATAGCTGTAATAGAAAGCAATGAGGATTGCAATAATTACGGCCACCAAAGCTGCAAGAATAATCTTATAGTTAAAATTGGTATCTTGAGATTCCATAAGATAAGTGGCTGATATTGCAGGTATAAGATTTGTTCATGAACTGGCCGTCAAAGATAATAAACGATATTAACTCCATACTATTGCCACCGGTGTGTTTTGGATGTAAGGCGCAATTATCCGGCGGAGAACACTTGCTATGTACCGTTTGTCGACATGATTTACCGTTGACCGATTACAATTTTGAGCACGAAAACCCGGTAGACCGCATTTTTTATGGACGTGTGCGCATTGTAAAGGCGGCAGCTTTTCTCTATTTTTCTGATTACGGTATTGTTAAAAACCTACTCCATTTCTTAAAATACAAAAATCAGCAGGAAGTAGGGGATTTTTTGGGGGACTGGTTTGGCCTACAACTGGCACAGGAAAAAGCAGTTGAAATAGATGCGGTTGTTCCCGTTCCCTTACATCCCATTAAGCGCAGAAAAAGGGGATATAATCAGGTAGAACGGTTTGGAAAACGCATGGCCGATCATCTTAAAGCCGATTATGTAGATCATCTTCTGATCAAAACACAAAATACCAAAACACTAACCAAAAAGAACCGCTTCAATCGCTGGAAAAGCAGCCAGGATCTTTACGTCGTAAAAAACAATACGCCTTTGGCGGGAAAGCGATTGCTTTTGGTGGATGACGTCATCACTACCGGGGCCACCATAGAAGCCTGTGCCCAGGCGGTATTGACAATTCCCGAAAGTACTGTTTACGTAGCTGCAATGGCAGTAGTGCCTTAACAGAAGTTAACTTTAGTATTCTTGGAAGAAGTCGTTTCTTTGTCCCACAACTGTTACTATGCGTGAGCTAAAGCGACTGTTAGGAAGTCTTTTTTTATGCTGTTTGGTATTGGGGCTGTGGCAATGTGCGAGAAGAGGCAGCCCTTCCGGAGGACCCAAAGATTTGGATCCTCCTGTTTTACTCCGTAGTGAGCCCGACAATTTTACCCTCAATTTTTCGGCAAAGAAGATTCGCTTGTATTTTGACGAGTACATTAAACTAGAGGACGTTCAAAATCAATTGATCGTTTCTCCCCCCTTAAAATACCTTCCGGAAATAAAGCCCCTTGGAGGCGCCAGCAAGTTTATTGAGATCACCCTTAAAGATACCTTGCAGGAAAACACTACCTACACCATCACTTTTGGACAGAGCATCGTGGACCATAATGAAGGTAACCCCAATAGCTTTCTAACCTATGTTTTTTCTACGGGAGAAATCATTGACTCCCTGACACTTTCCGGTGCTGTAAAGGATGCTTTTAACCGTACTGCTGATCAATTTGTTAGTGTAATGCTCTACGAAATCGACAGTATTTACAACGATTCCACGATTTACAAGTATCCGCCCAATTACCTTACCAACACCCTGGACAGTCTTCCCCTCTTTCAGTTGCGAAATTTAAAGGCGGGAAAATATCAGCTTTTTGGGGTTAAAGATGAAGGAAAAAACAATGTCTTTGACCAGCGAGCGGATAAAATTGCCTTCTTACAAGACACGATCACCTTGCCCTCAGATTCTGTGTATTTGTTAACGCTTTTCAGAGAAGTTCCCGAATATAGTGCTTCGGTCCCGAGCTATGTTGCTAAAAACCGTATTATTTTTGGGTTTCAGGGGGATGATGGTAGTAACGTAAAGATCACACCGCTCACCCCGTTGCCCGAT
>JANQHL010000097.1 GCA_028277085.1 Flavobacteriaceae bacterium | reverse complement strand
GATGATATTGATTTTCAAATTGAAGCTGATTTTGCCGGTCTAATGTCTCCAGGTCTTCCAAACATCTCTTCCCAAATATGTGATAAAGTTGGACATATTATGAATTATGGAGATGGCTGGTACGGAGGGGTGTATGTTGCGGCCATGTATGCCAATGCGTTTCTCTATGATGATGTAAAGACGGTGGTAAAGGAATCGTTGAAGTCAATTCCTTCTGAAAGCAATTTTTACAAATGTATTGATGATGTTATTATATGGTGCGAACAACATCCGGACGATTGGAAGCAGACCTGGTTTGAAGTTCAAAAAAAGTGGTCCGAAGACGTTGGTTGCCCCGACGGCGTGTTTTCTTCTTTCAACATTGATGCAAAAATTAATGCGGCTTATGTGGTAATTGGTCTGCTCTACGGACAAATGACTTTCGGCAAAACCATGGATATTGCTACGCGATGTGGTCTGGATTCGGACTGTAACCCAGCTACGGCTGCAGGCATACTTGGTGCGATGATAGGCTATGACAGTATTCCGGAAAAATGGAAAAAGCCCCTGCATAAAGTAGAATCCCGAAAATTTGCCTACTCCAATTGGTCCTTGGTCGAAGTCTATGACATTGGGTACAGGCAGGCTATAATGAATTTGCAACAAAATGGTATTTCCATGAAAAACGGAAAATTACAATTACGTAGTGAAGAAGTGAGGCCTGTTAAGCTTGAAGAAGGTTGGAAAGGCTTGATGCCCGTTTCAAAAAAGGATGAAAACACCAAACTAACTCGGAAAGACCCGGTTCACAATTTTTCTTTTGAAGGAAGCGGTTTCGTTTTAAAGGGGTTTGCGCAGAATTTGGATGTTGAGAACAAACCCCATTATGAAATGAAATTGTTGATGACCGTTAATGATCAAAACCTGGATACTATTAAAATGACCACCAATCCACTGCTAAGACGTTTGGATATTGGTTGGAAGTATGACCTGGACAATGCAGTACAACAAGTGAAACTGCAATGGCTAAATCCCGTGGAACACGCAGTTTTGCTTGTTGGGGATTTGATCGTGTATCAACCCAAAGCAGAAGAGTATGCTCATCATTGATTCTTACACTGTAGCCATAGCGTGTCTTTTCATCACTATGATTTGTTGGGGATCCTGGGCAAATACGCAAAAACTTGCGGGAAAATTATGGCCATTTCAGTTATTCTATTGGGATTACGCATTGGGAATTGTTTTATTTGCTTTAGTATTTGGTTTAACTGCTGGAAGTATTGGGGAGGAAGGAAGATCCTTTATCGAAGATTTATGGCAGGGCTCCAAGGGTTCATATACTAACGCCCTTGCTGGGGGTATCATTTTTAATATTGCCAACCTGCTGTTGGTCGCATCTATTGATATTGCCGGAATGGCTGTAGCTTTTCCTGTGGGTATAGGGCTTGCTTTGATAATTGGCGTTGTGGTTAACTACTACTGGACACCTATCGGAGATCCCATACTCCTTTTTGCGGGGGTATTATGTGTTGTTCTGGCAATTATTCTTGATGCCAGAGCATACAGGCATATTTCTAAAGACCAAAAGATTTCCTCTTTAGGCATTTGGTTGGCGCTTCTGGCCGGGATATTAATGGGTTTCTTTTATAGGTTTGTTGCAGCAGCTACAAGTTTAAACTTTCAAGATCCCCAAGAGGGGCTTTTCACGCCTTATACCTCCGTCTTTATTTTTTCTTTAGGGGTATTTCTTTCCAATTTCCTTTGGAACTCATTGTTCATGCGATTTCCAATACAGGGGGCTAAAATCAGATTTTCGGATTACTTTAGAAAAGGAAATCCCAAACTGCATTTGATCGGGCTTCTGGGTGGGATAGTGTGGTGTATAGGAATGTCGCTGAGTATCCTGAGCTCTTCTGAGGCAGGTTTTGCCATTTCATATGGTTTGGGTCAAGGTGCTACCATGGTGGCAGCAATTTGGGGCGTATTTGTTTGGAAGGAGTTTAAGGGGGCGTCACGGCCTACGTTGAATCTCATCTATTTGATGTTCTTCTTTTTTGTTATTGGAATTGTACTAATCATTTTATCAAGAATTGCTTCATGAGCGATATACTAGTTGTTGGCAGTGCCAATATGGACCTTATCGTAAAAACCAGTAAAATTCCGGAGATTGGAGAGACCGTAATTGGCGGTGACTTTCATATGGTCCCTGGTGGAAAAGGAGCCAATCAGGCACTGGCCGTAAAAAGACTTGGGGGAAAGGTCGATTTCTTGTGTTGCCTTGGCGATGATGTATATGGAGAAAAACTATACGACGCATTAAAAAGTGAAGGCTTTGATCAGGAGTATCTAAAAGAAATAAAAAACTGCCATTCCGGTATAGCGTTGATAACTGTAGATAGCCAGGGACGGAACAGCATTGCTGTATCCCCAGGTTCAAACTGGAAACTGAGTCCAAAAGTAATTGAAGAAAACAACCCATTTAAAGTAATGACCAATTATCTTTTGGTTCAACTGGAAATTCCAATGGAAACGGTGAAGCTGGCCATGGAAAAAGCCCATGAGAAAAGAGTAAAGATAATTTTGAATGCTGCCCCGGCAGTTCCACTTACTTACGATTTACTTTCACTAGTGGATATACTGGTAGTAAATGAGATTGAAGCGGAAATATTATCAGGATTACGTTTTTCGGATCACTCGTTTCTTGAAATAAGCGATTCCCTGCTGGCAAAAGGAGTTCGAACGGTAATTATTACGTTAGGTTCCAAAGGATCTTTTATTCGAGGAGATTTTGGATATAAACATATCCCTGCATATAAAGTTGAAGTGATCGATACCACTGCTGCGGGAGACACCTATTGTGGAGCGCTTACCTATTATTTAAACAAAGGGTATGACATTGAAGAATCTGTGAAGTTTGCCAGTGCGGCAGCGGCGGTTTGCGTAACAAAACTTGGAGCTCAAAAATCAATTCCCAAATCTTCGGAAGTTAATACTTTCCTCTATGAATTGGGTGTCAATAAAGTGAAATTGTAAATAACTAGAGTTGAATTGCGTGATAAAAAGCGTAGCACTTCATGAATAGATAATTAGTTAAGTTAAGTTGAGTTAGTTTGTTCTTGGGCCGAGGTATTGCATTTGTTGATATGTCGGCCCTTTCAAGTTGTGTTTTCCTGTGGTAACGGTTGGTATCGCAACCGTTTAATACAGCTACGCAGTAAAAGAGCATGACGCTTCTCACGGTATTCTTTTCATCAAATAACCATCCAGAACCCCCCACGAGCCCGCTACCGGCAGTTTCCGGCGCTGCGCTGGTATACAATTGTCCGGAAAAACGCATTGATAGACGGCGGCAGGTCGCTTTTATTGTAACGTAGCCTGCTTCTTGAACAGTACATTAAATCTAAGCACTCCGTTAGCGGAAAAAACAAAAAAAGAATATCTTCCCGCTTTGCTAGTACTATGGACTACTTTATCATTACCAGTATCCTGGTGTTTATCTCAGCTGTTTTCGGATATATTAATGTACGCTTTATCAAGCTCCCCAATACCATTGGGCTTACGCTGATCACCATTCTGTTTACCCTGGGGGTTTTTGCCTTGAGCTTTGTAGACGATACCCTTCTAAAAGCAGAACGTTTTATCATTTCCAAAATTGACTTCAAGGTCGTACTGCTGGATATTATGTTGAGTTTCCTGCTTTTTGCCGGGGCGCTACATACTGACCTGAAACAATTGCACCAACAACGTTGGCCGGTACTCGTCTTTGCCACTTTTGGGGTACTCGTTTCCACCTTTTTGGTGGGTACCAGTGTATATTATGTTTTTAACGGAATAGGACTTGAAGTAAACTATATCTATTGCCTGTTATTTGGTGCCTTGATCTCCCCAACGGATCCGATTGCCGTATTAGGCATTCTGAAAAAAGTAGGGGCACCCAAAAAGCTGGAGATCAAAATTGTGGGCGAATCCCTGTTCAACGATGGGGTGGGTGTGGTGGTGTTCCTAACCATTTTTGGACTGGCCAATGGAGACGGTACCGGTTTTTCTTTCGCTAGTATTCTGGAATTGTTTGCGGTTGAAGTGTTTGGCGGACTGCTCCTGGGACTATTACTGGGATGGCTGACCTATTACTTCCTCAAAAGGATCGATGACTATAATATAGAGGTGATCATCACCCTGGCCACCGTGATGACGGGGACTATAGTGGCGACTCATTTACACGTATCCGCACCTTTGGCTATGGTGGTGGCTGGACTGTATATCGGGGGTACGAAGACCCGAAAAAATGCCATGTCAGAACTTACTGAGGACTATGTGGATAAGTTTTGGGAGCTTATTGATATTTTGCTGAACACGATATTGTTTGTACTTATCGGGATGGAAATGCTGGTGCTGGAATTTAAGCCCCAGTACATTTATGCCGGCTTGTTAGCGATTCCGTTGGGCCTCCTCTGCAGGTACCTTTCCTTGGTAGGTCCTGTGCAGCTCTTCCAAAAACGCCTGGATTTTGTACCCAACACCACGGTGATCATGACCTGGGGCGGACTTCGTGGGGCCATTTCCATCGCTTTAGCGTTAGGACTCACTGAAGCCATGCACCGCGACCTGTTTTTAGTAGTGACCTATTGTATGGTGATATTTTCCATACTAGTTCAGGGATTGTCCGTAGAAAAATTGATCAATCGCTTGCAGCTGAAATAAAACCGGGGCGAAGGTGGAATCCCTCCAATTTTGTTCAGGGAAATCGTGTTGGATTTTGGAAATAAGACCGCCAGCATTAAACAAAGCCTGGAAAATCTAAGTATTTTGGATTACTTAGGGTGTTCGGCGCTTTTTTTTGCTAATTTTCGCAGGTCGGGTAGCGTCATACCTACCTGCTTTAGTATACAATACCTTAGCTAGGGATCGATTAAAATACCAACCTATGAAAAAACACCTCGTGTGGCTATTGCTGCTATGTACTGTTTTCGCATTTGCCCAAACCAAACCGACCTTCAACATCGGGGTACTGGTGGACAATCGTTCCTCTAAATTGGCCCCTTTATTTGAGCAGTTGAAGAATGAGGTTAAAGCCGTGGTTGGGGAAGATGCGACCGTTGTTTTTCCCGAAGAAAGTCTGCTCTTTAGTGACTTCAGCCTTGAAACCGCACAACGAAATTACGACCTGTTGATCAAGGACGAATCGATTGATCTGATTATCGCCTTCGGCGTGATCAACAATCAAATTATCAGCAAACAAAGTACGCACCTAAAACCTACCCTTCTCTTTGGAGCGGTCAATCGGGATTACAATTATATCGATCTCACTAAAACCACTTCCGGTATTGAAAATTTCACCTATCTGATCGCCTCGGAATCCTTTCAGGAGGACCTGAAAAAGTTTAAAGAGCTTACCAATTTTGAAAACCTTGGGGTGGCCATGGAAGCGCCCTTGATCGAGATCTTACCGGTAGCTGCAACCTTTGATAAAATAGCGGCGGAACTGGAAATCAACTATAAACTCATTCCGTTTACCACGCCATCCGATATAATGAATACGCTTGAGGGTATTGATGCGATCTATATGGCGGGCGGTTTTTTCCTGAGCCGGGAAGAAAACCAGCAATTGGCCAAGGCCTTTATCGATAACAAATTACCTTCCTTCAGTGTCAATGGGCCGGATGATGTAGCGGATGGTATGTATGCTACAACACGATCCAGTGATGATCTTGATCAATTCTTCAGACGTATTGCGCTAACGGTTGAGGCGTACATTACCGGGGCTAAGCTTTCCGAATTGGATGTCTATATTGAATATACCCCGCGCTTGACCTTAAATTTTAATACGGCGGATGCCATAGACATTCCTATAAAATACAGCCTGGTTAATGAAACGGATTTTGTGGGCAACCCTAAAAATGTGCGCGCGGAAAAGCGATACAATCTCATCAATGTGATCGAAGAAACCATTGAGCGGAATCTGTCCTTACAATCCAATCAAAAGGATGTTGATCTTACCGAACAGGATGTTCGTACTGCCTGGAGCAATTATTTGCCAAATATCACGGCATCGGGTTCAGGGACCTATGTTGATCCCGATCTGGCCGAGATCAGTAATGGGCAAAACCCGGAGTTTTCAACAGCAGGGGCCATCACCTTAAATCAGACGCTATATTCTGAGGCGGCCAGTGCCAATATCACCATTCAGAAAAAATTGCAACAAGCCCAACAAGAAAATTTCAATGCTTCGCAATTGGTTGCTATATTGGATGCTTCTACCGCCTACTTCAATATCCTGATCTTAAAGGCCAACACCGCCATTCAGCTTCGCAATCTGAACCTCACTCAAACCAATATGAAAATAGCGGAGCAGAATTTTGAGGCAGGCCAATCCGGGAAATCGGACATGTTGCGCTTTCGCAGTGAGATGGCACAAAACCAGCAGTCAATGATTGAGGCAGTTAACCAACTGGAACAAGGCTTTATTATACTCAACCAGGTATTGAACAACCCTTTGGATACCCAGATCGATGTGGAAGAAGCAGTATTGGATGAAGGGGTTTTTGAACGCTACAACTATGAAGAACTTAAAGGCTTGTTGGACGATCCGAAGTTGCGGGAACCTTTTATTGGATTCTTAACGGAAGAAGCGTTTCGCAATGCTCCGGAACTCAGGTCACTGGGCTATAACATTGAGGCGGTGGAACGCAATATCCGGCTGAGCGGCTCCGGTCGTTTAGTGCCTACAGTTGCCCTCCAGGGAAGTTATAACAGTGTTTTCAATAGAAGTGGCGCCGGAAGTACCGTTGCTCCTGGTTTGGGCTTTGGTTTGGTAGACAATAGCTACAATGCATCCTTAAGTCTTTCCCTGCCCATTTTCAATCAGAACACCAACAATATCAATAAGCAGATTGCTACCATCCAAAGGGATCAGTTGGAGATCAATAAGGATAATACGGAACTGGCCATTGATGCTAACGTACGCAATGGTGTACTGAATCTGATCAACCAGCTTTCTAATATTGAACTCTCCGGAGTTTCTGAAGAAACGGCGGCTGAAGCGTTGGAACTGACCCAGTCATTGTATTCTAATGGCGCGGTGAACATTGTACAGCTGCTAGATGCCCAAAACAATTATTTGAATGCCCAGTTGGCAAGAGTGAATGCCGTGTATAATTTTCTGATCAGTTCCTTAGAACTGGAACGTTCGCTGGGGTACTTTTTTCTGCTGAAAACCGAAGCAGAGAATGAAGCGTTCCGCCAACGCTTTTTTGAATATATAAACACGAGAAATTAAATAACCGAAAAGCCACAAAAAAATGAAATACAGCAGTAAACTTTGGGGAACACTAGCCATGACGGTGTTGTTATGGAATTGTGGAGGGAAAGAAGAAGCTACGGAAAAGGTGTTGCGCCCCGTAAAATTTCAGGAAGTTGGATTTTTAGGTGGGGAAAAGGTACGTACGTTTAGTGGAACAGCACGCACCGATAAAATTGTGAATTTGAGTTTTCGAAGTTCCGGTATCATTGTAGTATTTGACATGAAACTGGGACAAAAAGTAAAGAAGCGCCAACTTTTAGCGCGATTGGATAATGTGGCGTCCCGATTGTCCTATGAACAAGCCGTGACTTCTTTAAACAGCGCTGCCTCCCAAATGAACACAGCCAAACTCAGCCTAAATCGTGTGCGTGCCTTGTATGAAAAAGGGAGTTCTTCCCTAAGTGATTTTGAAGCAGCAAAGAACTCGTTTAAAACGGCTGAAGAAAGCTATAAATCCGCAAAAAGAGGTGTAGATATTCAGGCCGAGCAGATCCAGTACGGGTACATTTATGCCCCGGAGGATGGTATCATAGCCTCTATTTCCGCTGAAGTAGATGAAAATGTACAGGCGGGACAAGCCGTTGCGGTCCTCAACTCCGGAACGGATATGGAGATCTCACTGGGTGTTCCGGAAAGTGTGATCAATGGGGTGAACCCGGATATGGATGTGGAAGTAACATTTTCAGCCTTGGAAGGTCAAAGTTTCAAGGGTAAGGTAACGGAGGTGGCTCCTGCGGTAGATGCGAATTCCGCCACCTACCCCGTTCGCGTGGTGGTCACCAACCCCAGCGATGGCATCAAGAGCGGGATGGCTGCTAATGTCACTTTTGATTTTGGAGAGGAAAAAGTAAATAATACAGTACTTGTAGTACCTACGCATGCTGTAGGAGAAGATAGTGATGGCCGTTTTGTGTTTTTAGTGGAGGACCAGGGCGATGTAGCCACGGTAAAAAAGCATCCCATCACTGTGGGCAATTTGTCCGCCGAAGGTTTTGAGGTCATTAAGGGATTATCCGCAGGACAAAAGATTGCAGTAGCGGGATTGCAGACATTGCTGGATGGCCAGGAAGTAAAACTACAATAACCAACACCATTGCTAAATCTATGAATCTCGCAAAATTCTCGATAGACAAGAATCGTATCACCTTTATGGTGCTGGCAACCATCATCCTTCTAGGTATAAATATGTATTTCAACCTATCTCAGGATAGTATGCCGCCCTACACCGTTCGTGTCGCTACAGTGGTGAGTCAATTTCCGGGGGCCAGTCCGGAACGGGTAGAACAATTGGTGACGGACAAGATTGAAAAGGTGGCGCAGGAGCTACCCGAACTCAAGGAGGTAAGCAGTACTTCCCGAACCGGGCTTTCCGTGGTAAGCGTTGAATTAAAGGACGAGGTTTCCCCACAAACACTGCAATCGGTATGGGATCGTTTACGTCGAAAATTAAACTCTATCCAGGGTCTTCCGTCTGGAGTAGCGCCAAATTTAAATGATGATGGTATCGGTGATGTTTATGGCATTGTGGTTGGATTGACCTCCGATGGATTTAGTTATTCAGAAATGAAGGAGTATGCCGATGATATCAAGGATGATCTGATAAAGCTCCCGGATGCGGCCAAAGTGGAACTTGGGGGGGTACAAGACGAGCGTGTTTTTGTCGAGTTTGATAATGCCCGCTTAAAAGAATACGGGCTTTCCGCATCCAAACTTCAACAATACATTGGCAGTACGAACATTTTGAGTTCGGGAGGCCAGATCAATGTAGGGGATGAGCGTATCATTTTAGAACCCACGGGAAATTTCAACTCCGTTGAGGACATTCAGAATATGCTGATTGCCGTTGGGGATGGATCTCAACTGGTGAAATTAGGGGATATTACAACGGTCAACAAAGGGTATATCGACCCGCCAACACAAATCGTTAGTGTTGACGGAAAGGAAGCGATTACCATGCATGTGAACCTTAAGGAAGACAAAAATATTGTCTACCTGGGCGAAGCGGTAGATCAAGTGGTAGCCCAATGGCAAAACCGCCTGCCAGTAGGTCTGGAATTGACACGGGTGTCTTCTTTAGACACGTACATAGACCTAAAGGTGAGCGACTTTATGGTGAACCTCTTACAGTCCATTTCCATTGTCTTATTGGTGATGTTGGTGTTCCTGGGATTCCGTACCGGTTTTGTAATTGCGAGTTTGATCCCTATAGTGACCATCATGACCCTGATGCTCATGGGTATTATCAATATGGGGTTGAATCAAGTAACGCTGGCTGCCCTCATCATGGCGTTAGGGATGTTAGTGGACAATGCCATTGTGGTGGCCGAAACGATTATGGTGAAATTGGAGCAAGGCATGGAAAAGTACCAGGCCGCTGTTGAAGCGTTCTCAGAACTATGGATGCCGTTATTGATCTCAACCTTAACTACTTCGGCTGCATTTCTGGCCTTTTATCTTTCTCCTACCACTATGGGGGATATTGTGGGTCCTATTTTTGTTGTGATTACCATTGCCTTAATGTCCTCCTGGTTGATTGCCCTTACGGTGATCACGATGTTCTGCTATATGTTTCTCAATGTAGCCCCTAAAGGGGAAAAGAAACCAGGTCTTGTCGATCGTATTATCAACGCAGCGAAACGGTACTACAAAGACCTGATATTATTGGCCTTGCGCCATAAATATAAAGTTATCATAGGCATCTTTGTGGCCTTCTTTCTTTCGTTATTTGGCTTTGGCTATATTCCCTTCATTTTTTTCCCGGATAGTGATCGTAACATGATCACTATCGACATTAACCTGCCCGAGGGGAATAAGATTGAACGGACGACTAAAGTGGTGGAACAGATAGAAGGGTTTATGGCAGATTCCCTTAAAGTAAATGGGGATAGGGAGAAAGGGATCGTAAGTTGGTCATCCTACATCGGGGAAGGTCCGGAATCCTATGATTTGGGCTATTCTCCGGATGAAGCCAATTCAAACTATGCCCATATTCTTGTTAACACGACCACCTTTGAAGAGAATGTGGAGATGGTGAGCCGTTTGGATGCCTATGCTTTTCAAAACTTTCCCAATGCGGACATCAAAGTAGGTCTCCTGGGTTCCGGAGGAGGAGGAACCCCTATAGAAATTAAGGTCTCCGGACCGGAACCCGACCAATTATCCAGCATAGCAGAAAGCGTAAAGCAAAAATTATCCGGAGTGGCATTTACTAAAAACGTAAAAGATGATTGGGGTCCGAAGAGTAAAAAGTTTTTGATCGAGATAGACCAAAACCGTGCCCAAAATGCCGGTATTACCAGCGCCGATATCGCCACATCATTACAAACCGTTTTGGATGGTTTTCAAACCGGGGAGTACCGGGAGGATAATAAATCTATTCCGATCCTAATGCGAAGTGGGGATAGCCAACAACAAACCCTGGCATCTTTGGAAACCTTAAACGTGTATTCGCAAAATAGTGGCAAAAGTGTACCACTATTGCAAGTTGCCTCCATAGTACCATCATGGCAATACGCTAAGATCAAAAGAAGTGATATCAAAAGGACGATAAATATCAGCAGTGAATTGCGCGATGGTGGAAACGCCTCCTCCATCATGTCGGTTGTTACACCCTGGCTGGAAGAGCAGGTAAATGGCGTATGGCCAGAGGGGTACACCTACGCCCTGGGAGGTGATGCTGAGCAAACTGCGGAAAACATGGGCCCTATCATAGGGTATCTTCCTATTTCCGGGTTTATTATTCTGTTGTTGCTGATCATTCAGTTCAATTCCGTTCGAAAAATGGCTATGGTGGTACTGACGATCCCATTGGGTATCATCGGGGTTGTTATTGGTCTGCTGGTTTTTCAGGAGGCTTTTGGATTTATGCCTTTTCTTGGCGTCATCTCTTTGGCCGGTATTGTAATTAACAATGCCATTGTGCTCATTGATCGTATGGAGGTGGAATTGAGAGCTGGCCGGACCGATCAGGATTCAGTTATAGCCGCTTGCTTACAGCGTTTTCGACCGATATTGTTATCTACGTTTACCACTATTTTGGGTCTGGTCCCGTTGTACCTTTCCGGGGGTGAAATGTGGGAAGGCATGGCCATCAGTATCATGATCGGTCTCTTATTTGGAACAGTAATCACCTTGCTTTTCATTCCCTCTTTGTATAGTGCCCTCTTTAAGGTCAATTACAAAGGATATGAATTTGATGAAGCGCTATTGGATGCGTAGTGATGAAAGAACGAGGACGAAACGTAAATCGATTTCTTAAACAGTTAGGGCAATCGGTAATTTATTGGACTGTGGTGATGGCGCTTTTTGCCATTTTCAGATATTACGGCCTCTCAGAAGAAGAAGGGATAATAGTACCTCCCCAATACGGCTTTTCCCGTGCGCTCTCCATGTTCTTACTTTTCGGCCTGTTAATTGGAATTGTTGGTGCCTTCATAGAATTTCTTTTGGATAAACACCTTTCAAAAAGAATATCCATCGGATTTAGTTTATTGATCACTTTCGTAATATATCTTATTTCAATTATCATTCTTTCAACTGTGGTCATTGAAATAACGAATAGGTTCTATGACATGGGCATTAACAATGCCAAGGGGTGGTGGGTCTATGACAAAACCTTTTGGGCGGTAGTCCTCTATATTGTTTTTTCCGCTTTGATTTTTTCCTTTATAGAAATTGCCAATGACAAGTTTGGGAAAGGGGTCTTTGTAAAAATGCTCTTTGGAAAATATAAGGAGCCCAAAGAAGAGAAACGTATTTTTATGTTTTTGGACCTTAAATCTTCAACGGCAATTGCCGAGGAATTAGGGCATTTGAAGTACAGTCAACTGATTCAAGACTGCTTTTATGATTTAAATGAAGTTGTTCCTGAATACGATGCTGAGATCTACCAGTATGTTGGCGACGAAGCGGTGTTGAGCTGGCCCTATCAAAAAGGCTTATCGAATAACAACTGTGTCAAACTCTTTTTTGCGTTCAGAGAGAAGCTTTTGGAGAAGGAAAGTTATTATATCAATAAATATGGTACGTCACCAATCTTTAAGGCAGGTTTACATGGAGGTATTCTAATGGTTGCCGAAGTAGGGGTGGTCAAAAAAGAAGTGGCGTATCATGGCGATGTTATCAATACTTCCGCTCGAATACAAGCAGAATGTAACAAACACGAGGTGCCGATTCTCATTTCGGAAATGTTATTGAACGATTTAAATACGGATTTTTTTATGTCTAAGCATCTTGGAGAGGTGCTTTTAAAGGGAAAGCAGAAAAAAGTGAACATTCATACGGTAATGACAAATGCTTGAAAAGTTATATAAACTTCGTTTTGAGTTTTTTTTAGCGATTCAACTGGCCATTCTGTTTGGATCCCTGTTTGTGCCTCCCAATTTTTATGAGTTCTTTTTGCTCCCTTTGCTGTACCTGTCAAGTATACTTGCGGGAATACTGATCATTTCAAAAAAGAAATGGGTGGCCTGGTTTTTTGTAGTACTCTTTGTAGTCTCCCTTTTCATTTTTGGTAGTGCTATGATTAGCAGGCAGGAATCGGAGACCGGTATTTTTATACGATTAACTATTTTTTTTATTTTTTATATTGTAGTTACCTGGAATATTATCAAACAAGTTTGGCAAGCAGCCTATGTCAATAAAAATGTGATCTTAGGATTGATGAGCGGATATGTTTCCCTGGGGTTTTTGGCCTTTTTTCTGTTTATGTCCATTGCGCTTACGCACCCGGGGGCTTTTAAAGGGGCGTTGTTAAACCCTGATGATATGGTCCTGTTCAGCGAGGCTCTTTTGTATTACGCCTATATCACCCTACTCACTATCGGTTATGGGGAGATTATTCCTGTCATTCCCATAGCACAAAAGGCGGCCGTACTCGTTGGGCTAATGGGACAGTTCTATCTTGTTATTCTTACCGCAGTTGTCGTAGAGAAGTATATCAGGCATTCTGCAAATAAGTAAACCGTTTTCCGTAACTTCAAGAGTTTAGAACGGTTAAACCCATGATAAAAAGGATCACCGTTAAAAAAGGAGCTGTTTTACAACGGCCTGGAGAAAAAGACACTAAAGTTTTTATTGTTAAGACTGGCCTACTGCGCAGTTACCTGATTGATGAAAAAGGGAAGGAGCATATTTTCCTTTTTGCAGCGGAAGGAGCAGTTATGACCGATCATTTGCCTCCCGAAATCCCTGCTGAATTGTATATCGATGCTTTGGAAGACACTACAGCCTTGATTCGCGAAAAGGATTTGAAGATGGCACGGAGGCACGCTCATAAGATGGCGCTGCAGATGAGCGCATTGCAAAAACGGATGGTAATGTTAA
>JANQHL010000267.1 GCA_028277085.1 Flavobacteriaceae bacterium | reverse complement strand
AAGACGGCTGTGATTCGAATCGCTTTTCCGGAGGAGTATCAGGCAATTCGCCGAAGCTAAAAAGCAGATTGGGATAGGCCCTTCCGTCCTCCTTATTTACGATATCGGCTAATTCCACAAAAAAGGTCCACATACTTAAAAAGTCATAGACGTAAATCATTCTTGGGGAGGCTTCCGTAAGTACATCGCTCAAGGTGGTTTCATTCATCATGCGTGTATCAGGTGCATCTTCACCCATCGCAAACAAGGGGATTTCTTCATCCTGATTCCATTCCTCATCACAGGTATAGAATGCGGCCATTTCATTTCCCAAGAACCCAAAAGCCTGGGTAATGGCGTTGTGAAATTCCTCCAGGGAACTTTGCTCCTCAACCTCCAGATCCCGAAAGATATCTTCTTCAGTATCAAGAATAATCCTGATTTTATAAACCATACTTCACAATTGAAAAGTGGGTAAAGTTACGAAGTTTTGAAACGTTTTTCACGTTCAAATACTTCAAGTAATAAGTAGAACTGAACTCCAAATAACAGGCTGGCCAGTACCAAATGCAACGGTTGACTTCCAAAGGGAAAGTCAACATAATACATTGCAATACCTGTCGCGATTTCCAACAACAGAATGCCCATGACCCATTTGATCTTTTTTAACCCCAGGTTGTTTCGTTTCATCTGCCAAAACAAATAGCCATTGGTAATAAGTACCAAAATAGAAAGAGAGCGATGGATGTAAAACTGCAGGTTCGGGTCCTGCAACCAAAGGTGTTTCGCCGAATCTCCCAGCAATACGATCTGGTCATCCACAAACTGGCGTACTTGTGTGCCCAATACAATTTGAACCAGTGTTAACACTAAGGAAGCCCCTACCCACACTTTTAGGGAGATGGTTTTGGATTGTTGTACCGTTTTAGGACCAACAATTTTGATCAGATAGATCAGCAATCCCACAATGGCCAGGGCCATTAGCATGTGCAAGGTTATTCTTACTGGGGCTAACACGGAGTAGACCACCGTAGCGCCCAACCACGCCTGGAATGCCATGCCAACTACTATCAGCCATGAAAACAGGGTGACCAAAGGTTTCTTTTTCAGGTACCTAAAAGAAAACAGAGCTAGGATTACCGTGGCAAGCCCGGCTAGAGCGCCCAACAGTCTGTTGATATATTCTATCCAGGTATGCCACACATTAAATACGGCATAATCGTGTTTGGCGTAGGGGCTCCAATTGGACGTATTAAACTGTTCGGCCGTAGTGAAATCCCCAGTCGCTACCAAAAGGCTTTCGTTAACAATGATGACCTGACCTTTTTTAAAATCGCGATTAGGGTTCCATTGTAAGGTTTCCACCTCTAGCGGTGGGATATAATACCCAAAACACTTGGGCCAATCCGGACAGCCCATACCACTGCCTGTCATTCGTACTACCGCCCCGGCAACGATTACCAAATAAACCAATATCAGTGCTATTTTAGCAGTAGTAAGGAAATTTTTCTGCATTAGTTACATTGTTTAAGACCAAGTTCCTCTCCTTTTTTTAACATGAATTGGTGGGCTGCTTTGTGTTCATTGGGGATTTCACCTTCCAGAATCGCTTCTTTTATCGCTTCCTTGATGATCCCGATTTCTTTAGAAGGACGTAAGTTGAAGGTCTGCATGATTTCCTCCCCGGAAATAGGGGGTTGAAAGTTGCGGATGCGATCGCGCTCTTCCACTTCCCTGATTTTCTGTCGCACCAATTTAAAGTTGTTGAGATACTTTCGTTGCTTCTTTGGATTCTTAGTAGTGATATCTGCCTCGCAAAGCGTCATTAGATCTTCAATAGCCTCCCCTGCATCAAAGATAAGCCGTCGCACCGCGGAATCCGTAACATGGTCTTCCGAAAGTATGATGGGGCGAGAGCTCAACAGCACCATTTTTTGCACAAACTTCATTTTTTCATTTAACGGCATTCGTAGGCGTTTAAAGAGTTTATACACCATCTTGCTTCCCACAAATTCGTGCCCATGAAAGGTCCATCCAATTTTGTTATCAAATCTTTTGGTAGGAGCCTTGCCAATATCGTGCAAAAGGGCCGCCCATCTCAACCACAACTTATCGGTGGTACTCGCAATATTGTCAACTACCTCAAGGGTGTGCCAGAAATTATCCTTATGCCGTTGTCCCTCTATTTCCTCGATACCTTGCAGCGCTGCCAACTCGGGAAAAATGTAAGAAAGTAAACCGGTTTGCTGCAGCAATGCAAATCCGAATGAAGGCCTTTTGGCCATCAATATCTTATGGACCTCCTCCACAATACGCTCTTTGGAAACAATCTTTATGCGCTCCCTGTTTTCCGAAATAGCCTGAAGGGACTGCAGTTCAATCTCAAAATGAAGTTGCGTCGCAAAGCGGATGGCCCTGAGCATTCGTAACGGATCATCCGAATACGTAATTGAAGGCGCCAAAGGGGTTCGGATTATTTTAGCACTTAGGTCCTCCAATCCATTAAATGGGTCTAAAAGCTTGCCAAAATGATGCTGATTTAAACCAATCGCGAGGGCATTAATCGTAAAATCCCGGCGGTTTTGATCGTCCTCAAGGCTACCATTTTCCACAATGGGTTTACGGCTGTTTCGTTGGTAACTCTCCTTCCTCGCCCCAACAAATTCAAGCTCCCAGGGCTCGTATTTCAACATGGCCGTGCCAAAATTTTTGAAAACTTTTACCTTAGGCTTACCCTTTAGTTTGGCGCCTACTTTTTCCGCCAGGGCAATCCCACTGCCCACAGCGACAACATCGATATCTTTGGGAATTGCTTTTCCTAAAAAAAAGTCGCGCACAAAACCTCCGATCACATAGGCATCTACCTGAAGTTCATCTGCGGCCTCGCCGATAACTTTAAAAATAGGGTGCGCTATGGCATTTTTATACAGTTCCTCCATTCGGACTGCAAAGATAAGGCTTCGGTATATTTACTTTTAGTACGTACTACTTCGGAAAGAAAACGGAGGCATAGTTTTGCATCATTTGCTCAATACTGAAATGATCTTTCATTCGTTTCCGTTGCTTTTGAGGATCAAATGCAACAACTCCTGTAGCAATATCCAGAATTCCTTTAGCCATGGCAGACACATCTTCTACCGGGGTCAGTATGCCGTATTCTCCGTCCGCTAATAGTTCATCACTACCTGGTGCCCTGGTAGATACAATGGGTTTGCCATGACCCATGGTTTCATTAAGAACATTGGCTAAACTCTCTGAACGGGAGCAGAGCAAAAAGACATCTATTCCTCTAAAAAAAGCGTCCATGTTGCTCTGGTGTCCTAACCAGTGAATTCTATGGGCTACCTCGGGGTTGTCCTGCATCAGTTGATCGGCGTCCAGGTCGAATCCTCCGGTACCTGCGTGGACAAAATGGAAATTATCCGGTAATTCCCTGGCAATATCGGGCAGCTGGTCAAAACCTTTTCGGTAGTTGATCCATCCCACTACACCAATAATAAAAGCGTCTTTTTCCAAACCCAAAAGACTACGAAAATCCATTTTTTCTCCCTCAAGTTCAGGGAGCGGGATCCCGGTATAGATTTGAAAAAGATTAGCATCCGTAAAATAGTCGGTTGTGCTGGTCAAGTGCCTTTTTAAGGCCTGGCAATTCACAATCATTTTGGCCTTCAACGTCCTAAAAACAGTATGGTATTTTAATCCCTTTCTAATTTTTCTCCGATTACCCAGGTACAATACAATATTGGGTACACCAGACAAGTAAGCCGATACGGTAACCAGCCACCAATCCCCTTTTAACGGGGGAAAAACGGTATGGGGCTTCACCCGCTTAAGGAAAC
>JANQHL010000168.1 GCA_028277085.1 Flavobacteriaceae bacterium | reverse complement strand
GATGGACCTTACCCGCACGCTGCAGTTAAACGTTACTTAACTTATTCCAATCCGCACAATAAACTCATTTTAGGACCGTGGAACCACGGCGGTAGTTTGAATTGCAGCCCGCATAATCCCGGCCCATCTGGTTTTGGTAAAATTCAGGAAGTTTTAAAGTTCTTTGATTATCATCTGAAAGGTATTGAAACAGGCATTTATGATGAACCCCCTGTGCATTACTTTACCATGGGAGAGGAGCAATGGAAAGCTGCCAATCAATGGCCACCGAAAGGAAGCGAACATCAAAAGTTTTATCTGTCAGGAGATTATTCATTAGATAGAGATATTACTCCTAACGGAAAAACAATTGAATATCATGCTGATACAAGCTTGGGAATGGGACCTAATGCCCACTGGATTTCAGTATTCGGCAAATTGAAGGACCCTGAAGCTTACCCGGAGTTGGGAGAAGACATTAAAAAGATGGTTGCGTATTATTCGAAGCCGGTTACAAACCCAACAGAAGTTACAGGCCATCCTGTTGTGAATCTGTATTTATCAACCAACAAAAGAGACGGAGCAGTACATGCCTATTTACTGGATCAATGGCCTGATGGGAAAATAACGTACGTTACAGCTGGTCTGCTACGCTTAAAAAACAGAACAGTAAGTAGCAGCGAAAGATTACATGCTGATGCAAATACGGTGCCTCACCACACTTATGAAAGGGCAGATGCTGCAGACATGCAGCCTGATGTTCCCGAATATGTGAAGTTTGATTTATTACCGGTTAGTTACCAATTCAAACCCGGACATAAAATGGTACTCGCCGTCTCCTGTACGGATAAAGACCATTTTAAAACCTTGGTAACGCCGGATACAAAAATCTCCATTCACCACGATAGGGCGAACCCTTCTTTTGTTTCCCTGCCTGTAATGGGCGAGCAATTGAAGGCTGGCATTGATTTTGATGATTTGAACGGAGAGTGGCAATTAACAGAGTTTGAGCACAACGGAACTAACCTTGTAGCGAATAGAGAACAACCCGTGACTATGAAAGTTGACAGTAAAGAGCAACGCATTTCCGGGAGGAGTTTTTGCAACAGCTATTTTGCCGGATACGGGAATGCTACCGGTCGATTCCGATTGGGGCCAATTGGTTCCACTGAAATGTGGTGCCAGGATAACATGGACCAGGAAAAGGCTTATTATCAGGCACTTGAGCGGGTAAATGGTTTTACCACAGACAACAACAAGCTACAATTACTGCATGATGGAAAGGTAATTATGGTGTATTCTAAATAGCACATACCTTTATTTTGGCTCGGTTTTTGCTTCATTAGCAGTATGAATAAAAAGTATTGTTATGAAGCAGATTTTACTCAATGTTCTTTTGGCAGGATTAGTTTTGGGGTTCTCTCCCAAGGCTGTAGAAGCAGCAACTGAATCGCAGCGAGGGAATCTGCGTATTCATCCAAACCCCGCTACAAATCTGGCTACGATTTTCTTTGATAATCATGAAAATCGTTCCTATACATTAAGTGTTACCGATTTGGCGGGGAACAGAGTTATACAAAGGGGAGGTATTCACGGAAATAAGTACAGGTTCAGTGTGGCCTCATTACAAAAAGGCTTATACTTAGTAGAACTAAGAAGTACAGACCGATATTACAACGGAAAGCTGTACATAAAATAGCAGTAAGGTTTTTGGTTTGAGAAAGCCGTTTTCGTGGTGGAAACGGCTTTTCTTTTTCGTTACCCCAATTGAATGTGTATTTTCGAAACACTTATGAGGAATGGAACTGTAACGCTCTTTTTGTTTTTCGGCATGTTTTATATAGGTGGTTGTAGCGGGTGCAATGAAGAGGAGGAACAACCTTCAAGAGATGTTACTCGCCCAACTTTCGATGAAAAAGCCGTTTTCCATTCCACCTGGGAGGGGAAAGATCAATTGGGAAACATTACAGTACTGGAGTTTCGGGATGATAACTTCCTGAATATGGCTGCGGAAGGAAGTGTAATTGACGGGAAAAAGGGATACCAGGCACAGGGAGGTGCCATGTTTTATAAGTACCAGACTGCTTTCCATAAAACCCCGCATGAACTGGACCTGATTTTGGTTACCAAATTTCGGAAAACCGGTCACACGGATGTGCGTGTTTTTGGCATGGGCGTGTTTGAAGTATTGCCGGATTCTACGATCAATATGGTATTGGATCTTTCCCAAAACCCATCGCGACCATTGAGTATGGCAGATACAGTTTATAACGGCAGAGACATCCATTGGATAAAATTTTACAAAGCCGATGGCTTCTTTGAAAAAAACCTGAATCAATAATGAAAAGTTACGGTGTATGGACATTGATTATGGTTGTTTTATTGGGTTGCAATAACAGTACACCAAAGGAGGGCGCAGAGAACAAGGAAATTTCTCAAAACACCTCAGAAATTGAAGTGCTATTGCCGAACCCTCCTCCAAATGCCATTCAAATTAAGGCGCTGCTGGATACCTGGCAGGGAAGTGATGAAGACAACAATCCAATAGGTTTTAAGTTTGCGGATAAGGGCTGGTTAGATACCTGGTTTAAAGGGCAGCTTGTAGAAGGTAAAAGTGGTATTTCCACCCCGGAAGGCCTTATCTATACGGGCTATGTTACTTTTCCCGGCAATGAAGAGTATGATTTCGCGATTGAGATGACCAGTTATTTGCGCCCCTTTGATAAAGATACCTTGGTGCACAAAATTACTACGCCGGGCATTGGTAAGCTTTTTCCCGATAGCCTTGTTCTTTTTATGGATTACAACCTTCCTCCGAAGCAGCCAGGCGGATTTGGTGATACCACTGTAAAAGGCAAGTTCATCATGCTTAAAAGAGCCACGTCCAATTAAAATCAAAAGGTTACAATATCACCTGGTTTTGTTCATGTTCTTCCTGATATATGGATATCAAACCCATGCAGGAGTTTTAGCCGCTGCAAAAAGCAAGGGCAAATGGGGATTCATCAACAAAAAAGGCGAGTGGGTCATTCCTCCGGTTTATGATTACGTGGAGGATTTCTATGAAGGGCTTGCCGTTGTCGCTAACTTCGATAAACCATTGATACTGGATGATTCCCTGGGAATAGACTTTACAAACCAGGGTTATTTTGGGTTTATTGATGAAAAAGGCAATGAAGTATTACCCCTTAAGTATGGCTATGCAGAAGGGTTCTCAGGCGGGTTGGCTCTGGTGAATGTTGGTGGGATAGCACCGGTACCGGATAATTACGCAGTTATCGGCGGAAAATGGATTTACATGGACAAGAAAGGAACGGAGAAGATAGAAGTTCAATGTGAATTGGCAACAAGCTTTAGAGAGCGCCTGGCGGCTGTAGTGTGCGATAACAGGGTAGGATACATTGATCCATCAGGAAAATGGACTATAAAACCGCAGTATGCTCAGGGATACAAATTTTATGAAGGTAAGACTGCTGCAACCATTGACGGGGAGTTCTACGTGGTGATTGATAATAAGGGTAAAACACTTTCCGACCAAGGATATCTCGACCCACCATTATATCGCGAAGGAAAGGCTAAAACGACTACCATCAGTCAAATGGGCTATCTGGATAAAAAAGGACGTTTTCAACCGGTAAAAGGAGCCACTTTTATTTATGATTATCATGAGAACATGGCAAAGTTTGAAGTGGTGAATCAATACATAGGCTATCTCAATAAAAAAGGAAAAGTGGCAATAGTGCCTTTATATGGTCTGTCCAGCGGGCATTTTAGTTCCGGGTTAGCTTACGTGGAAGTGGCTGTGGAGGACACCAGTTATTCAGGGGAGTTGAGAAAAGATGTTGTAAGATATGGTTACATCAACAAAAAAGGCATATTCCGACTGCAGCCCGGATTCTTAAAAGCTTCCGATTTTAATTTTGGCAGGGCTTCTGTAGTTATGGAAGGGCGACAAAACTATGTGTTGATTAATAAAAAGGGCAGTGTCAAATCGTCCAATACCTTTTCATTCGTGGGGCCGTTTCATAGAACAAAGCAGTAAACTACGGTATACAAGGCTTCCGCTTCTTCCCTTTTACTCTTTCGCAGCTTAACAATTTCCGGTCAGCATCAAAAATACGCACGTATCCCCGCACTTTACCTCTTCTGTATTCGGTGTAAACCACCTTGTTTTTATTGCTGTCGTCAAACACACTCCCTGTTAGCTTCCGCTTGTTAAAATGCACTCTTCCGTTTTTATGAACCTGTACCTGCTCATCAAAAACAGCGTATTTTGCACAAGAACTTATTACTAAGGCCGGGAATAAAAGGATCAGAAGTTTTTTCATAGCTTTCCTGTGAAGGCTTCAAAGATAATTCTTCAAAAAAGAATCAAAAATTTTTGTGTCGATATTAAACCTTTTAAGAGAACCTTTAGTCTATTGAAATATCACTAACTTTGAATATGCGCACCAATCTGTTTTATCAGTTTCTTCTTTTGGTACTAACTATTAGCTTCTTTTCCTGCGATAAAAAGGAGGAAGTTTTTGTACCCGGCAATACACCACCACCGGATAATACCATTGCCAATACAGTTATTGAAAACTATGTGAACCGCGTGTACATTAGTGTATTGGGCAGGGATCCGGACGATACAGAATTTGAAAATGGCTTTAACCTGCTAAAAAATGCGACCCTCTCTGATTCAGCAAGAACTGTGTTTCTTGATATTGTATTCGGCACGGAAGGTTATCACCGCGCCGAAATTGACCAGGCGGCAGTGAGTCTTTTAGAAGGCTTGGATACCAATGAAACTGCCCAGCAAAGGGCTACCTATCAGTTTTTG
>JANQHL010000061.1 GCA_028277085.1 Flavobacteriaceae bacterium | reverse complement strand
CGGGAGTCACAGGGGGGCGCCCCGCACTTATAGGGACCATGGCCCGGGCGGGAATAGCGGCAGGAGTAGATGGCATTTTCCTAGAAACGCACTTTGATCCTGCCAATGCGAAAAGTGATGGGGCCAATATGCTTGATCTGAGCTTATTGGAGAAGTTGTTGATGGATTTGGTTGCGCTACGCGAAGTAGTGAACCGTAGCTAAGTGCGTTCAATAAAACCCTCTGGCACGAAGTGCGTAGGACTCCGCTACCACTTCTGTTAAAACAGTATCGTCAATGTCTTCCAGGGAAGAATACCGTAAGGACTTGACCACCTTCCTGTTTTCGGTAACCATCAGTTCAATGTGCTTCGTTAAATGGGCTGAATTCCAAAACGCGACGTCCACAAATCCTTTCTTGGGTGTCGCCTTCATATAGCATATGGGATGTTTCCCGGCAAAGAAACAAGGGATACGCCATTTGTATCTCATATCTACCTCCGGGATAGTAACTTCTACCATGGACTTGATATGAAGTAGTATACTTCGAAACGGTTCTTCCTGTTCAAGGATGTAGGCCTCTGCGGGGTTCATACCATAAATTTACTCGCATTTCATCGAATTATCACTGAAACGCAAGATTTTTGATTAACTTTGTATTTCAAAGTACTTTCAAAATGGATTCAAAAAAATACATGGAAGATATTTCAGAGATAAAAGATCTTATGCGCCGTTCTTCGCGTTTTTTATCATTAAGTGGGCTATCAGGAATTATGGCTGGGCTTTATGCCATCACCGGTGCTGTAGTTGCTTATTTCTTTTTGTTTCCTCAAAAAGGTGAATATCTTACCGTACACAGCTGGAATTTTAGACTGACTATTGTTTTACTTTTGGGCATTGCCGCATTAAGCATCGTAACCGGTTATCTGCTTACCGTTAAAAAGGCTAAAAAGAACAACGAAAAGATCTGGGATACAACTACAAGACAGCTGCTCTTTAATTTTTTGGTCCCATTGATAACCGGGGGTATTTACATTCTAATAAAATTAAACAGTCAACATTACGGCTTAACTGCTTCACTAATGCTCATTTTCTATGGAATGGCCTTGTTAAACGCTTCAAAATACACTATTGGCAATGTAAAATACCTTGGCTTGGCAGAAATACTACTAGGTTTGCTTTGTGCAGCTTTCCCGGGTTATGGCTTTTGGTTCTGGGTAGTTGGGTTTGGAGGGCTTCATATTGTTTATGGCAGCTTGATTTATTTTAGAGAAGAAAGACCATAACATGGGGTTGATCGACAACATCAATAAAATCTTTGACCATCGGATCCGCTTGGGAATAATGTCGATATTGATGGTGAACGAGTTCGTAGATTTTAATCGGTTAAAGGAATTACTCGAGGTAACCGATGGTAATTTGGCCAGTCATACCAAAACCCTTGAAAATGCTGAGTACATTAAGATTGAAAAGTCCTTCATCGGACGAAAACCCAACACAAAATACAGCGTTACCAAAGCAGGCCGAATTGCCTTTAAAAAGCATATTGAAGCATTGGAAAATCTGATAAACAAGACATAAATTTTTTTTATTAATTCACTTTGTAATTCAAAGTACTTTTAAAAATTAAACAATGGAAGTAATCAAAAAACAAAAATTCGGAAACTGGTTTAGGACCTCGATCTCAGCTAGAATGTTAGTTGTCGGGTTTATTCTTATCATTTTGTTGATCCCCTTAAATTTTGTGAAAAGTTTAATCCGCGAACGTGGCTACCGGCAATCTGAGGTAATTCAAGAGATTAATCAAAAATGGGGCAACGAGGTAGTGCTTTATGGGCCAATTATTAGAATCCCCTACAAGACGATCACTGAAAGTCGTAGCTATGATGAAAAAACCAAAACCTACATCAAAACCTACGAAGATGTTCATCACCAGGCTTTCTTTTTCCCTGAGACCTTGAATGCAAAAGCCAAAATAGACACCAAGCCTTTGGAAAGAGGCATCTATGAATCCGTAGTGTTTTCTTCTGCAGTCAATATCTCGGGCTCCTTTTCCGGATTCGATTTCTCCCAAGAAGAGATCCCTGAGGAGAATATCCTGTGGGATAAGGCTACTGTTATCTTCAAAACATCCAATCTAAAGGGAATACGTAACACTATTGCTATCACGCTCGGAGAAGAAAACCTGTTGTTAAAACCAAAATTTGACAATCAGTACTTAAACCAGCTGAACAGTGGCTACATCAAAAACTTGTCCGACATAAAAACGGCTCCTATTTCCTATACTATTGAAGTTGTCGTAAACGGCAGTGAGAGTCTCCGGTTTATTCCCATTGGCAAGAAAACTAATATTCATATGGCTTCGGATTGGCATTCCCCAAGCTTCAGTGGTAACTACCTCCCGGATGATAAAACAAAGGAAATCAGTGATGCCGGCTTCAGTGCTAACTGGAAGATTTTGGAAATCAACCGGCAATTTGGTCAGGAGTTTTTTGACCAGCTTCCAGATCTGTCGGATTACGCCTTTGGCACCAACCTCATCATCCCTGTTGACGATTATCAAAA
Source organism: Flavobacteriaceae bacterium (assembly GCA_028277085.1). GTDB lineage: Bacteria > Bacteroidota > Bacteroidia > Flavobacteriales > Flavobacteriaceae > Croceivirga. Next base: position 3,941 of record JANQHL010000061.1, on the reverse strand, counting down.
AACCGAACGGACCAGTAAGTACGGTTTAATGATCATAGGGTTAACCCTTTTTGTATTCCTAATGATTCAAATTATTAGCAAAATCGATATTCATCCTTTTCAATATCTAATGATTGGCTTAGCCTTAGTGATGTTTTATACCCTTTTGCTATCGATCTCAGAACATCAGAATTATTTGTTTGCTTATTTAGTATCCGGCGCTGCCGTGGTTACTTTAATAACCGTTTATTCCAGGACTATCCTGAACGTTAAAAAATTTCCTCTGTTCATAGGTGGTGCGATGATCGCCCTCTACGGTTTCATCTTTGTGATCATTCAACTGGAGAATTACGCCTTGCTTGTAGGGAGTATTGGTTTGTTTATCATTCTTGCCATTATCATGTTCACTTCAAAAAAGATTGACTGGTCTGGAGAACAAACCCAATCTATTGCCTAAGAACTACGGCCTGACCGGATTTTCGGTCAGGTCCTTACATATTAGTACACCGATGAAGACAATATTGCTATTTATATGCTCCTACTACAAAAATCACTTGTTACTACTGATTTTTGCCCTTGGACTGGTGATTTTAAGAATCCTGTATACCACCTCGTTTTTTTACACTTTTTTATTGTGGAATTTGTTTTTAGCGATACTCCCCTATGTTCTTACCCAGTCCGTTTATTTTTATGGATACCACCGCATTCCATCAGTGCTAAAAATAGCCCTTATGGTGGTGTGGCTGTTGCTATTACCTAATGCTCCCTACCTGGTCACGGATTTGATCCACCTTCATAATGATTCCTCCAATTGGAAATGGCCGGACCTATTCCTCGTCTTTGTTTTTGCGAGTATTGGAGTACTCTTTGGCAGCCTTTCGCTCCTAGACACCTACCAATTTTTAAATACTAAATGGAATACCCAAAAAGCAGGTACATTGGTATTGGTGTTGTGTTTGTTAACCGGACACGGTATCTATCTGGGAAGATTTCAACGATTCAATTCCTGGGATGTGTTGTTCAAACCAAAAGCGGTGTTTGCGTCCGCTGTTCAAAGTTTAGGGAATCCAAAAGTCTGGTGGATATCTGTTGCTTTTGGACTATTCATTTGGTTGCTTTTTTCGCTGCTGAAATGGATAAAGGAAAATGCCTAAATGTGCCATGTCGAAGCGGTTTTTAGTCGCCTACACGAATAGCAAATCAAATTTGTGTGTGGTATGTTAGGAAGCTACCCGGGTTGGATTGGAGTTGTTGATCAAGAGATCAAAATCCCTCATAGCAGTACGGCGGAATTCCCACGGGGTTTTTCTGGAAATACTGACGTTACCTGTAGCCACCTCAACGTCAAAATGAAAGCAGCTGAAGTCCCCACAACAATCGGTTTCAAAACGATCCAATAAAAATCGGGTGAGTTTTGGACGAAGCGCATATTCCAGTTCAATACAACGCTTCTTAAGGTTTTGGTCAACCTGGTCGGTTATTATCCAGTTAAAATTCAACGTTCTCGCGATTGAAAGCTTATCAATATACAAAAAAGTCAAGATTATTAAGGAGGTAGCCCACAGAATTTCGTTGAACACAGTTTTCAGTCGATATAATCTTGCAGATAGGAAAATCTGGGGGTTAATTTTCCGTTTTTCGTCATTCTTGCCCGTTCCAGGATACCGTCCTTATCCCCGTTAAAAAAAGCTGGGATTACCGACTTGGCGAACGCCTCTCCAAAACCATCGCTGGCATCCCTGGGCAATTCCGCAGGTAAATTATCAACAGCCATAACGGTAACCGCCTCGGGATGAAGAAAATCCACCTCTTTTTCGGTTTCCGGATGATAACCATACAGTGGCGCTGCAATGGTAGAAGGGCGAATGGTGGTCGCTACCGGACCGTCGATATCACAGCTGATATCGGCCACTACTTTAATCTTGAAATCCGGATGTTTTACATCCTCTCGGGTATACAAATACGGCGCCCCATCCCCATAAAAATGTCCTGCGATGTAAAGATCGGTTACTTCGGCAAAGCGAAAAAAATCGGAGCGGTAGGCTTCGGGATGGGCAAAAAAGTCCGCTTTGTTCCCCCGTACCCCGTCTTTGCGTTTATTGTACTCCAAAGCATCAATCTGGCAGTACACCGGTGCTTCGAAAGTGTGGTGCAGGTAGTCGCCTACACCCACTTTTTTGAGGCCCATTGCATCCAGCATTTCCCGGGCACCGTTGCCTACTCTTCCCCTACCGGTCAATACAATTTTGATATTGGGGAGTCGGATCTTTTGTAATTGTGCGATCAAAGCCGCCTGATCCTTTAGATCTTCGGCTTTCGGTAGCTCAAATTGCTTGAATTTTAGTCCGTAGGCGCGAAGGCCGTTATAGGCTCCAACAATTCCGGCATAGCGCCCGAATGCTACCAGCCGCTGCCCTTTTTGATTGGTGATCACTTCATGATCATACAATTCGATGTTTTTTTTGAGGATAGCCCGCAACAAGTCACGGTTGTAAGGCTGTTTTTTGATCGTATGGGAAAAGAAAAAGTACTTTTTATCCGATAGCAAAGCAGATATCGGTACTTCTTTTACGCCTAGCAGTACGTCACAGGATTCCATCTTTGCGACCACTTCGATACCCAGTTCCTGGTATTCCGTATCATTAAACACCCGGATGGGGGAAGGTTCTACAATGATTCTTGCCTCAGGGAAACGCCGTAAGACAGATTGGCAGCGCGATGGAGAGAGAACCACCCTATGATCTGGTGGGGTTTTGCGCTCCTGGATGATTCCGAATTGCATAAGTTGGGTTTGGTATACTTCTTGGACTAAAATACGGGGAACCTTAGGGGTACGCAAACTTTTCCGTTAAAGGTTGGTACAACCCAGATTGATGGAGAATTGACTACCTTTGCGCCCCAAAAGTGCACCGAAGTCAAAGCTAAGGTGTACCGTGCTGGGCCCGCTAAAACATACTGTTCGGTAGGGGCGGAGATTTAGAAAGCGTTCTTTGAAAAAAGAAAAGGATAAGGTCCTGAAAGAAGTTCAGGACACAATTCGATTAAGTGAATCACAGATTTGCCGTTACCAAATGTTGATGAGGTCCCGAAATAAATTCGGGACGTAATTCGACTACACAAATCATAGATTTGCTGTCTCATTACGGGGCCGACTGGTATTGACTGCAAGACCAATGGCGATGTAAGCATGCCGAGCTATGGGAATGATGCTCGTAAATACAATGTCTCAACCTTTTAAATGGCGAGTCTAACTACGCTTTAGCTGCTTAATTGACTGAATTATAGTAAGTCCAAGCCTAGTCCCGCGAGGCGGGAAAGCTGAATGTCCCTGGGTAGCCCTTGTTGACGGCGACCCGTTTTGGGGCACCATAAAAGTCAACACCGGACCGTTAGGGCTTCGTTAACGGTCTCAAACCAAAGAAGCTAAGCGTACGATAGGCGGTTTTAGGTCGGTCGTGCGTCGAAAATTGAACTAAAACTAAGCATGTAGAAAGCATGGCAATTGCTTGTTTGGACGAGGGTTCGAATCCCTCCGGCTCCACAACAAAAGCCACCTCTGGGTGGCTTTTTTGTTGCGCCTTCGGTATTCGAAAGCCAACACGCCAGCTCGCTCCTTCGCTAAAAAGGTCTACCAGACCTTTTTTAAACGCTCGGCCGTCTCCGGCTCCACGACACTCAAAAATACGCAGCAGATTGAGGCATGAAAAATACCAAGCTTGCTTGAGTATTTTGAATGCTTTAAGATGCCCATCGCCCAAGCGATGGGTATTTTTATTTGCACCATTGGTTAGGGGGGCAGGGCGTCAGCCAATCCCTCCGATTGACGCATCCCCACTTAAATTCTTGATATTCCTTTTCAACTAGTTTATATATTCTATTTTTTCAGATAAACAAAAGGTTATTTTAGATACCACTATCTTCATAGCCATCAATACTTCATCATGTCTAAAGGCAAATCTTGG